>JANPNY010000133.1:0-22145 GCA_031427745.1 Chitinophagaceae bacterium
GCCGGAGTAATTGCTGCATTAAAAAACCAGGACGATCAGTTTAAGTTAATTGTGAACGAACGGTCCCGTATTTCAAGCGATATGCATGATGAAATTGGAAGTGGCATTACACATATCGCCCTGTTGAGTGAGTTAATTCAAACACAACATAAAGATTTACCTGATCTAAAAAAAGACATCAATATTATTGCGACCTCGGCCCGAAAACTGGTACAGACAATGAGTGAAATTATCTGGGCACTTAATCCACAAAATGACACCCTGGAAAACCTGCTCGCCTATATTCGGGAACAGTCATACCAAATTTTTGAATCGCTGGAAATGCAATTCGATATTGAGTTTCCTGATGAAGTACCAGCTATAAAACTCAGTAATGCCGAACGAAGAAATTTGTATTTAGTTACAAGGGAAGCGTTGAACAATGCCCTGAAACATGCCGGGGCTACTGCTATCCAATTAAGGATGGAGATTACAAAAAGGAATGGTTGTTTTAGCGTTACCGACAATGGAATAGGAATGAACCAGGTAAAAATAAAAGCCGGTAGCAATGGCCTTGTAAATATGAAAAAGCGAATGGAAGACATCGGCGGAACCATTGAATGGTTACCAATAAAAAAAGGTACGCAGGTAATTTATTGCTTTACCTTTTAAAACGCATTACTACTTTTTTCACACTTGCAAAAAACAGCTATAGATTACCTTTAAACAATATGACTCCTATTATTATTATAGAAGATGATGAAAAAATAAGAAACTACCTCGCTGCATTGATAGCCGGTTCTGGCGAATTTGATTTGCAGGCAAGTTTTGCATCTGCAGAAGAAGCGATGCAATATTTTGAAAACGGAACGGGAGATTTGATTGAATTGATATTGACAGATATTCAGTTGCCGGGTAAATCCGGTATTGAATTTATTGCCTGGTTAAAACCACTTCGTACAGATATTCAATTGATGGTGTTAAGCGCATATAATGATGCCGATAAAGTTTTTAAAGCCTTAAAAGCCGGTGCCACAGGCTACATTTTAAAAAATACCGAAGCCGCTAAATTAATTGATGCACTCCGGGATTTGCGAAAAGGAGGAAGCCCCATGAGTAACGAAATAGCCCGTAAAGTGGTTACCGCATTTCAGCAGGAAATTGTTTATAAAGATGCCAAAGAGGATTTATCCGACAGGGAAAGAGAAGTGCTTCATTGGCTCTCCAAAGGATTTAGTTATAAAGAGATTGCTGCTAAATTATTTATTTCTGTAGAAACGGTTCGTACCCACATCCGCAATATTTACGAGAAATTGCACGTGGCCAATAAGATGGAGGCCTTAAGAAAAGCAGGCCTTCGCTAATTCCCTACTACTTTTTTCACACTTTTTTTCACAGCTGTTTAGTATTTCTTTGAACCTAAATCTAAAAACAGTATGCACAAGAAAAAATTATTCACTTTAATATTGGTGATGGTTATGGCCACATCCATATTTGGCCAGGCGAATTTCCCCGTAACCTGGGACACTAAATTTGAAAATGATGCCGATTACTGGAAATACACATCTGCGGATGGGAAATTTGTTGTGGGTACCACCAAAAAGGAAGTAAGCGTTTTGAGTGGTGCAAGCGGCAAACCATTATGGAAAAAATCTTTTATGGATATGGCCGGTGTAAAAGAAGCAAAGTCTCAACAAATAATGGAGGAAACAGAAACAATGCTGTTCATCAGCAAGCAAAAGGGCAATGATGAACTTTTTTGTGTAGACCTAAATACCGGTAATAAATTATGGAGCAACGACCAGTTTAACGACATTGATTTAGGTAACCTCATTTTTATTCATGAGGCAAAATGCTATGTTGTATTACAAAAAAACGGTCTCACACTTATTGATGAAAAAACAGGCAAGGAAAGAGGAACTGTAGATGGTATTAAAGGCGTAATCGGCCGCTATGCATATCTTAAAAAAACGAATCAGCTGTTGTTATTTGCCTACCAGGTAAATTCTTTAAAGGCCATCGGATCAGGGTTAAAAAACAACCTGGTTTGCATTGATCTTGCTACAGCAAAAGTAAATTGGAATACCGTTATAAAAGGAGTGGTAGAGATAAAAAAATCTGCGGGAAAAAACTTTTCTGTATTTGATTGGGCAACGGTAGGTGTTGAAAAAGGGGTAGGTTCAAGCAGCGTATTGGTTGATTTGCTGATAAGAGAAAATAAAGCCTTTATAATTATGAACGGCTTAATGGCTTTTGATCTTAATAATGGTAATAAACTATGGGAGGTTGAATTTGACCTTTCATTAAATCGTGGCATGGGCGGCTCATCACAATTATACAATGCTGTTGCAGAACCGTTGTTTACAAAAGAACATATTTATTTAGCCAGTTTTGAAAAAGGCCGTGATAAATCGCTTAAAAAATATGATATAGAAACTGGCAAATTATTGTGGGAAACGCCTATTGATGGTCGCAAGGTAATTATACCTTCTCTCACCCTTATCAACGGCATGCTGATAGCACAAATTGGCGGCTTTACCAACATACAGGGAGATGACAGTGGTGGCTTTTTCAGCAAATGGAAATGGCAGGGCCCCTTTGGATTAAAAGCTTTTAATGTAGAAACCGGAAAATTGACATGGGAAACTGAAAAATTTGATGACAGAATTACCAACATGTTAGTTACCGATAACAAATTAATTGTTGCGGATGAAAATAATGTCTATTCCATGAATACTGCTACCGGCGAGAAAGCATTTGAAGTAAAGCTTAAAGAGTCTAAAGTGGGTAAGGCACTATACCTGTTTACTTTTAAAGAACGCATCATGATTCTGGGAGAAGAAGGATTGGCTGCATTTAATAATAAAGGGGTAATGCAGTACAACTTTAAAGCAAAAGATGCCTTGATGGATTTCTCCGATACTTACGGAGATCATTTGTACTACCTGGGTACCGAGGATGAAGTAATAGCGATGAACCTGGAAACGGGAAAAGAAATAGGCCGCTTTAATTATAAAAAAGGGTACAAGTACGGAATCAAAGATTCGGGTAATATGTTTATCCAATACAAGGATAATAAAGTAACGAGGTATGCCGTAAACTAAGGGTAACAAAGTTTATGCAACATCACTAATCTATCAATCACAAAAAAAACTAACAAACAAATGAAAAAAACACTTTCTCTTTCAGCACTTGCACTAATACTATTTTCCTGCACCCGGCCAACAGCCCAATCCGTTGCTGCAAAAGCACCAATTGACTCCTTAATTGCAAACTGGGGAAACAGTTGGAGTAACCACGACTCTGCAGCAATAAGTAATTTATTTACTGCAAATGCATTGTTGATTGATGATAATTTTATTGGAACAACAACCAATGAAATTGCAACAAAATGGATACATCCAAATATAAATATGGTCAGTCATTTTAAAAGCACCACCCTGCAGGAATGGTCGGGTGCCGACAGGGCTGGCTATACCGGTAAATATGAATTTGATGCAGTTGTAAATGATTCGGTAGTGGCTAAACCATCGGGCATATATACAGTAAACTGGATAAAAACGGATAATGGCGATTGGAAAATTACAACAGCCGATATTCATTCTATTACGGCAAAGAAATAGAAAGATCCTTTAGATAATTCATCCATTGTATTTATTGGCTTTAGGTTTCACTTTTTCACCGCAGAGAAGTGAGGTAGCAAAGTTCACGCTTTTCACCGCGGAGAAGTGAGTTAGCTGAGTTCACGCAGAGAGTAATCAGAGAAACGCTGCGTTAACTCTATTTTCTCCTGTTCTTTGCGGTGAAAAGAGTTAAAAATGTATTCTGCGCTGAGAACATGAGTTAACGGAATTCTCGCTTTTCACCGCAGAGAAGTGAGGTAGCAAAGGTTACGCAGAGAGTTATCAGAGAAACTCTGCGTTAACTCAATTTTCTCCTGTTCTCTGCGGTGTAAAGGGTTAACACTGTTTTCTCCGGCTCTCGGCGGTGAAAAGCGAATGGAAGCTTCGCAATTAATAAGCGATTGAGCAGTTAAATAATCAACCGGCCGGCCTTCGGTTCAATTAATGAATGTTACTTCTAACCTCACATTATTATAAAGATGTAATGAAAACTTAAAAGGGTGGAGATGAAAGCCCGTTGCTTACTATTGTAATGTAACGGGCTTTTTTTTAATCATTAAAAATCACCTCGCCTATAGCATCGCTGTGTTATATCGACTATAAAAAATCTTTCTATTTGATTTTTAAAATTCCACTAATCAAAACTTTTGGCACTACCAGTAGCGGCAATTTTTAGTAAGCGATCGTATTGTTCTGCATTTAAGTCATTAAAGAAAAAGTAAACAGGGTCTACCCGTCTTCCGTTAATATGAACCTCGTAATGGCAATGCGGCCCCGTACTTGCACCGGTGTTGCCCACCCAGCCAATTACTTCGCCACGTTTTACACGTTGGCCATCTCTTGCCTTTATCCTAACCAGGTGCATGTACTCAGTTTCGTAGCCATAGCCGTGGTTAATAATAACATGATTACCGGTACCTGTACCGCCACCCGCTGCAGTAACTGTGCCATCGCCAGTAGCATAAATGGGTGTCCCTTGCGGTGCTGTAAAATCGAGCCCGTTGTGCATCTTTGCAATACCGTAAATAGGGTGAATCCGCATGCCAAACCCACTGGCTATCCTGGTAAGTTCTTTGTTACTTACCGGTTGTATTGCCGGAATACTGTTGAGTTTGTTACCCTGGTTTTTAATCAGTTTCTCAATATCGCCGTAGCTTTTTAGTTGGTAGTTTATCCGGGCACTGATGTTGTTAAGGCTTAAGGCAATATCAGTTGTTAACTGGTCATCACTCATCACACTCACTTTTTCAATCTCTTTTTTATTTTCTGTAAGTTTTGCCCTGGCACTATCGGGTAAAGGGTTGGCTTCAAAAATGGAGCGGTACACTTCGTTATCCCGTTTTTCCAGTTCTGCCATTTGTTGCTGCAGAGAACTTATTTTGTTAGAAAGGGTGCTATAATTTTCCTTCATCAATTCATACTTCAGCTTTAATTCGGTATCGGTAGGTTTAGGAATAAATTTAGTGTACAACCATATTACCAGTGCAGAGCTCACCAGCAAACCAGAGAGAAAACCAAAAATCCTCAACAGTTTTACCCGAAACGGCGTAACCAGTTTTTCGTAGCGAAGTGTATTGGTGTTATAGAAGTATTTAATTTTTTTCATGCAACAATCGCTAAACAGCAGTGCTTTTAATAGTCAAGGATATTTTTATTTTGATAGCCGGCACAGAATTTATTGGTCACCAGCTTATCGGCATTTTTTCTTTATGCACGCTATTTAAAACTATTTTTTTTTAGCAAGCACTTGTCTAAAAGTCCAACAACAATAATAGGTTTCTCCCCGCTCTCCTGCGGGGAGGCAGGGAGGGCTTTCTTCCTTACCTTTGCCACCGCTATATTTCAACGATTACAAATATAGATGGATAAATCTCAAAAATCAACCCAAAAACATCTCAAACCATGATGACGAGTGCAGCTATACGTCAACAGTTTCTCGATTTCTTCCAATCTAAAGGACATACCATTGTACCCTCTGCCCCTATTGTATTAAAGGATGATCCAACTTTATTGTTTACCAATGCAGGGATGAACCAGTTTAAAGATTATTTTCTGGGCAATAAAACTGCGCCTTTTAAAAGAGCAGTCGATACACAGAAATGCCTGCGGGTAAGTGGCAAACACAACGACCTGGAAGAAGTGGGCGTTGATACCTATCATCATACCATGTTTGAGATGCTGGGCAACTGGAGCTTTGGCGATTATTTTAAAGCCGAAGCCATTGCCTGGAGTTGGGAACTGCTCACAAATGTATACGGTATTCAAAAAGACCGTTTGTATGTAACCGTATTTGAAGGGGATGAAAAAGAAAATATTCCGGCCTCCATAATTGCACTGGCGGAGTGGCAGAAATTTGTACATCCCGACAGGATTATTTTCGGTAATAAAAAAGACAATTTTTGGGAAATGGGCGATACAGGTCCCTGTGGCCCTTGCACGGAAATACATGTGGATTGCAGGCCCGACGATGAAAGAGCCCTGGTAGCCGGAAGAGCGTTGGTAAACAAAGATCATCCGCAGGTAATAGAAATATGGAACAATGTATTTATTCAATTCAACCGAAAAAAAGATGGCAGCCTGGAGCCTCTGCCTGCAAGGCATGTGGATACAGGTATGGGTTTTGAAAGATTGGTAAGGGTACTGCAAAATAAAAAGAGCAACTACGATACAGATGTTTTTAGCGGCACTATTGAAGCAACAGAAAAAATAGTCGGTAAAAAATACAATGCCAATAACACCCTTACAGGTGTTGGTGGTAAAGAAAGCATTGCCTTTAGGGTACTTGCCGATCATATCCGTGCCATCAGTTTTTGCATTGCCGATGGACAATTACCTTCTAACACCGGTGCTGGTTATGTAATAAGAAGAATTTTACGCAGAGCTGTCCGGTATTATTATTCTTATTTGGATTACAAGCAACCATTGCTATTTCAGTTGCTGCCGGTAATTGCAAAACAATTTGAACATGTTTTTCCGGAGTTGATACAACAACAGGATTTTGTGGCCAGGGTAATTAAAGAAGAAGAAGAAGCCTTTCTAAGAACATTGGACAAGGGCCTTAAACGTATTGCCGATGTAATGGCCGCTGCTCAATCTACCAAAAAAATTGACGGCAAAAATGCTTTTGAACTCAACGATACTTACGGCTTTCCAATCGATTTAACCAAGCTGATAGCAGTGGAAAATAATTTAACGGTTGATGAAGAAGGGTATGAGGAAGAAAGAAAAAAACAACAGCAAAGAGGCAGGGCTGCCACCTCTTTAGAAACCGAAGATTGGGTTACACTCATTGAAAATACCAGCAATCAGTTTATTGGTTACAATACTATTGAAACCAGCAGCAAAGTAATTAAGTACCGAAAGGTAACCGCCAAAGGAAAAGAGCAATACCAGTTGGTGCTGAACTCCACGCCGTTTTATGCCGAAAGTGGCGGGCAGGTGGGAGATACAGGCACCCTGCAATTTGGTAATGCGCTAATTGAAGTTACCAATACAAAAAAAGAAAACGATCTTATTATCCATTTTACCGATACACTGCCCTCAGCAATTGATACTGCTGTTGCGGCAAGGGTAAATGCAGTTCGTAGAAATGATATCACCGTTCATCATAGTGTTACGCACCTGATGCATGCTGCTTTGCGCAATGTGCTGGGTAAGCATGTGGCACAAAAAGGAAGCCTGGTAAACGAAGAGCACCTGCGATTTGATTTCAGTCATTTTGCCAAAGTAACGGATGAGGAAATTGCTGCAGTAGAAAAACTGGTGAACGAAAAAATAAGAGAAAATATTCCGGTAGTAACAAAAACTATGCACAAAGAGGAGGCCATTGCACTGGGTGCCATGGCATTGTTTGGCGAAAAATATGGCGATACAGTTAGGGTTGTAATAATGGATGAAAAATATTCCATCGAGTTATGTGGCGGCACGCATGTAGGTGCTACAGGCGAGCTGGGAATGTTTAAAATAAAAAGCGAAAGCGCCGTAGCAGCGGGCGTAAGAAGAATAGAAGCCGTGAGCGGAAAGGCAGCCGAAGAATTAATCAACCAGCAATTTTTATTGGTTGATACAATTAATGTAGCACTTAAAAACAGTAAAGACCCTGTTAAATCAATTGAATATTTACAAGCTGAAAATGCTGCATTTAAAAAGCGCATCGAAAGCCTGGAAGCAAGGCAGTTGGTAGGCATCCGCAACGAGCTGTTGCAAAAAGATGAGATCATCAACAATATTTCTTTTGTAGGAGAACTGGTAGAGGTAAGTAGTGCTGATGCATTGAAGAAATTATGTACCGATCTTAAAAATCATCTTCACGATCATTTAATTGTATTGTGTAGCAATATTGATGGCAGAGCCTATGTTGCCATCGGCATTGCCGATACAGTAGTTGCTGCCAAAAACCTGGATGCTGTAAAAATTATAAAGGAACAGGTAGCGCCTTTAATAAAAGGCGGTGGCGGCGGCCAAAAAAACCTGGCTACTGCCGGTGGACAAAACATCAGCCAATTAAAGGACGTAATTGAGCAGGTAAAACTATTGTTGTAAATAATTCAAACTGCCTTGTAAATGATCAGCTATAATCCTAAAGAATGGTTCACATTTATTTTTAAATTTCACAAGGCAGATACCTTCCGGGAATTATTGCCGCTTATAATTGGTGTGGGTATTTATTCGGGACTGGTGGCTTATTTTGAAATTAATTATCTCCATTTATCCGAAAATAGCCATATTAAGAATTTGCCTGTAATGCACAGCCTGCTTGGGTTTGTAATCTCCATGCTGCTGGTTTTCCGAACCAACTCAGCATACGACCGATGGTGGGAGGGCCGCAAACTGTGGGGTGCCCTGGTAAACAACAGTCGCAATCTTGCCATTAAATTAGCAGCCATGTTGCCGGCAAATGATGTGGAACACCGGTTATTTTTTAAAAGAATTATACCTGCATTTGCCCATGCTTTGCACAACCATCTTCGCCGGGAAAGTACCCGTATTGAATTGTTTGACGATGCCGATGCTCATCATGCCTTTAAACAAATAGATCATAAAAAGCACGTGCCCAACCAGGTGGCTTCACTACTATTTAAGCAGGTAAATGATTTATATAAAAAAGGTAGCATTACCGGCCACCAGTTAATGGTTTTAAATGCCGAACTACAATCCTTTGCCGATATATGCGGTGCATGTGAGCGGATAAAAAATACACCGATCCCTTTTTCCTACAGCATATTTATAAAAAAATTCATTTTCATTTATGTGATGTCCCTGCCCTTTGGTTTAGCATTTAGCCTGGGTTATTATGTTATTCCCGTGGTCGCTTTCATTTTGTATGTATTAGCCAGTCTTGAACTAATTGCAGAAGAAATTGAAGATCCTTTTAGCGGAGATGCCAATGACGTACCTTCCGATAAAATAGCAGCCACCATTCAAAATAATATTGCTGAATTATTGTAGGTAATTATTGTTACAGTAAAATCAATGATAATCCACCGATCCAAAAATGGTTTTATTCCCAGCAAAGGCGCCTCAATACTTTTCAAAATAAAAGTTTTGTTAAAGCTAAAAAAATATATGCGAAACATTTCGTAATTTAAATATTTCCTTTAGTTTTGAACTACTAAACATTTCGTATTTAAACTAATCAATCATGAAAAATTTTTTGTTTGCCGCTATTTTAACCGGCTTTGCCGGCTTGCCTTTTTTTTTAAAAGCACAGGACGTAATTGAAAAAAAGGAAATAGAACTGGAGAAGGTTGAAAAAGACAGGAAGCCCGGAAAAAGGGAAACGCAGGAAATTATCATCCGAAACAAAGGTGATAAAGACATGAAATTGAAAGTAGAAATAAATGGAGAAGATATTACAGTGAATGGTAAGCCGCTGAACGAATTTATCGATAAAAATATAAGCATTAATAAAAGAAAAATGGTGATTAGGGAGGGTGATAAAATGATGCAATTTGATTTTGGTGAAGGTCCGGGTGGTTTTGATTTTGGTAAGAATTTCAATTATAATTTCAATATGGATGATGCTGATGTTGAAAACAACCATAAAGCATTTTTAGGAGTTACGACAGAAGCAGCTAGAGGAGGTGTTAAGGTTGTTGAAGTTTTAAAAGGCAGTGCAGCAGAAAAGGCAGGGATAAAAAAAGACGATGTGATTACCAGGATTGGCAATGAAAAAATTATCTCACCGGAAGGACTTGCAGATATGATTGCGTTTAAAAAACCAGCCGAAGAAGTAAACGTTACCTACAAAAGAGATGGTAAAGAAAATACTTCAAAAGTAATTTTGGGTAATAAGAAACAATCAATCACCAGAAGTTATTCTTTCTCGGCACCACAACGCCCGCCGCTACGTGGTAATAGAATGCCACAGTTAGCACCTCTTCCAAATATGGAGGGATTTAATGAAGATGTATTTGAGTTGCAGCAGAATGCAATGGAAAGTGCCTTTCCCCGTCAGAAGAAAATTGGCCTTAAACTGCAGGATACCGAGGAAGGCGGTAATGTTAAAGTGATCAATGTAGAAGACAGCTCGGCGGCAGCAATTGCAGGGCTAAAAAAAGATGATCTTATAACAGAAATCAACGGTAATAAAATTGATAATACAGATGATGCAAGAGAAGAATTGGTGCCCGATGAAGACCGCAAATCTTACAAAATAAAAGTTAACAGGAACGGCACCGAAATGCTGTTTGATGTAAAAATTCCCCGCAAATTAAAAACAGCAAATTTTTAAAAAAGTATAGCCAAATATAAAAGCGGATTAGCAATAGCAACAATCGGATTAGCTTAAAAAAGAGGCGTAATATTATACACGTTCTACGCAAATATTTGTAACGGTATCAGCAGTTAATTTTAACTGTTGATACCGTTTTTATTTGTCTTTAAAAAAGATATAACGACTGGCCGGAAAAAACTAATAACTGGTATAGAATGTGGATGATTATACATTGGTTACCTTTAACGATGTATAAATATTATCTCATAATGGAAGTTTACTTAGTTTCCTATGCCCAATACATTTAATGACCGGTTAAGGCAAGTTATTTTATTAGCCATTATAATTTTACTGGCCCTGTTGTTACTAAAAGAATTGTACGTATTTCTGCCGGCTTTTTTAGGGGCCATAACGCTATACATACTTTTGCGAAAAATATATTTCAGACTCACCATTCAAAAGCGTTGGAATAAAATTTTGCTGGCCTATCTTTTTATTTTTGCCAGTATGATACTGATTGCGATTCCCATTTATTTTTCAATTCAACTAATCAGTGCTAAAATAAGTTACCTTTTAAATAACCCTGCAGATATTTTGGCAAAGGCAAACATAGTAGGGAAAAAAATTGATTCGCTCACTGGTTTTAATATAATAACGGAAGAAAATACCAGGGCTTTTCAACTTAAAGCGGGCAGCTTTGTCCCAGGTATTCTAAACAGCTCTCTAAACATTATAAGTAACTTCGCCATTATGTTTTTTGTGCTGTATTTTATGTTAATAAACGGCAGGGAGTTTGAAAAAGCATTGGATAAATCCATTCCCTTAAAGGAAGAAAACATAGTGTTACTTGGCAATGAAACTATTAATATGATTCGGGCAAATGCCATTGGGATACCCATTTTGGCAATTATACAAGGAGTTTTTGCAACCATCGGCTACACTATATTCGGCGTAAAGGATTATGCTTTGTGGGGGTTTTTAACCGGTGTATGTTCCATGTTGCCGGTGGTAGGTACTGCACTTATTTGGTTACCGGTAACCTTGTATGCTTTTGCAACCAACGATACGTTTAATGGTATTGGAATATTAATTTACGCAGTGGTTTTAATTACTAATATTGATTATGTAGCAAGACTTACTTTATTAAAAAGATTTATGGACATTCATCCTTTAATTACCATTTTTGGTGTAATTGCCGGTATTACATTATTTGGTTTTTGGGGTGTTATATTTGGCCCCCTTTTAATAAGCTATTTTGTTATTTTAGTCAAAATTTATAGCAACGAATTTGGAAAATCAAACTGATAATTAGCTATCTATGAGTATTGAAAATGATATAAACCAGCACTCTTTTACCAGCGAATATCAAAAAACCATTGTCAATTTAATTTATACGTACAACTGGACAATTGAGCAACTTAAAAAAATCCTGGGTAACGAAGGCCTAACCATGCAGCAATTTAACATTTTGCGCATTTTAAGAGGAAGTGCTGCGCCATTATCAACGCTTAAAATACGAGAACGCATGCTCGACAAAATGAGCGACACCAGCAGGATTGTGGATAGGCTAATAATAAAAGGGTTAGCAAAAAAAGGCACCTGTAAGCAAGATAAAAGATTGGTGGATGTAACCATTACAGAAAAGGGGAAAACCCTTTTAGCTCAATTGGATAAATTTGAGCCGGAAATGGATAACATTGTACATTCCCTTAGTGAATCTGAAGCAAAAGCACTCAACGCTTTATTGGATAAAATGCGTAGGCCAAATTAAAAATCCTCCTTAAGAAAGTAATTCCAAACCATGCTACAAAAGATTGTATCTCTTTATTTTTTATTTTTTTGTTTGTTTCCTTATCCCCAGGCGCAAACCCGGCCAGAGTTTAGAGGTGTGTGGGTGGCTACTGTTGATAATATTGACTGGCCGGGTGAGGGTGATTTTAACACACAATCTCAAAAAGCAGCATTTATCCGGTTACTCGACATGCATCAACGAAATGGAATGAATGCCATGGTGGTGCAAATAAGGCCTTGCGCCGATGCGTTCTATCCATCTCCCTACGAGCCGTGGAGTCAATGGCTTACCGGCATTCAAGGCAAGCCGCCTTCGCCCTATTACGATCCGCTGCAGTTTATGATTGAAGAAACCCATAAGCGTAAAATGGTTTTTCATGCCTGGATGAATCCTTACAGGGCAGTTTTTAATATTAATGAAACAGTGGTTGCTCCTACACATATAACCCGCCTGCATCCGGAATGGTTTATTACTTATGGTGATAAAAAATATTTTGATCCGGGAAATAAAGCTGCACAGCAATATGTAACTGCTGTTGTAGCAGATGTGGTGAGCCGATACGAAGTAGATGCTATACATTTTGATGATTATTTTTATCCTTATAAAATAGAAGGCAAAGCATTTACTGACGATGCCTCCTATCGGCAGTATGGTAATGGACTAAGCAAGGAAGACTGGCGCAGGAGCAACACAGACTCAATTATTGCTGCGCTTTCTATCGCAATAAAAAAAGAAAATAAGCAATGCCAGTTTGGGATAAGCCCATTTGGCGTGTGGCGTAATGTAGAACGGGATCCCATTAATGGTAGTAAAACCAATGGTGCACAATCTAACTACGACGACCTGTATGCGGATATATTATTGTGGCTGAAAAATGGCTGGTTAGATTATGTGGCACCACAACTGTATTGGGAATTTGGCCACCGCAAAGCGCCGTTTGAAGTATTGCTGAATTGGTGGAGCAAACACACCTACGGAAAACATTGTTACATAGGGATCGGTATCTACAGAGCTAACTCCAATGCGGCATGGAGCAACAACAATCAACTGGGCAGGCAAATAGAAGCATTGCGCAATACACCCAATATTAAAGGGATGATATTTTTTAGTAGTAAAACTTTTGAAAAGAATCCCAATGGATGGAGTGATAGCCTTCGGTTAAATTATTTTAAAGAGCCGGCAGCACTGCCTTCTTTAGAATAAATGAAGCTCATTTAAATGTTTAATCTTAAAATAGCGATGGTTGCTTACCTGTTTTTCCCCTCCAGCCGGTTACAGTCTGCAACGCTACCCAACCTAAAGCGAAACGGAACCTTTGTAATCTTATCCATTTTAATTTCCTGCTTGCAGAAAAAGCCCAGCTGGCTTGCATAGAACCCCGGTGATAAAAAGATTGGACAAGTTACTTTGCCATTTTCTGCAGTATTTCCTGTTAAATGTTTTGAAGACTTGTTAGCTGCAGCAGTCAACTGCAGCAACGATAATTTGGTGTTGGCGGGGTAGTAATTTTGTGCAATTAAAAACTTGCCCACAAAAATCATGCAAAAAAATAAAAATTTGAATTTATTTTTCATCTTAGACGTTCAATGTGTGTAAATTTACGTTTTTTACAGACTATAAGGTTTCTTTTGTACGTTATTAAATGTAAAAAAAGTATTGTTCGATCGTTATTTCAACAACTAATAAAACAATTGATATCCTGTAGGGGATGTGGATAAATTATGAGCTTAAGCCAGGGATTATACCAGAAACAGTTACAAAAACTATCGCCTCAGCAAATACAATTAATGAAATTGCTGCAGGTGCCCACTGCTATGCTGGAAGAAAGGATTAAGGAAGAGTTGGAAGAAAATCCGGCTTTGGAAACCGGCGAAGAAGATGAGGTGGAGGAATTTGAAAACGACACTACAGATGAATTTGAAAGCAAGGATGCGGAGGGAGAACTGGATGGCAGTAAAGACGAATATGAGAATATTGACATCAGCGATTATGTGCAGGATGGAGATGATGATATAGCGGATTATAAAATGAGGGACGAAAATTATCCCGAAGCCGATGATAACAAAACCATTCCCCATAAGGTGGAAACTGGTTTTAACGAAGTGATGCTGGAACAATTAAGTCAGTTGAACCTGGATGAACATGAGCAAAAAGTGGCAGAACAAATTATTGGTAACCTGGATGACGATGGCTACCTGCGCAGAGATATTAGCGCCATTGTAGATGACCTCGCCTTTAGGCAAAATATACAAACCAGCGAGGAGGAAATTGGTAACCTCGTATTGCAGATACAACAGTTTGACCCACCCGGCGTGTGTGCCCGGAATTTGCAGGAATGCCTGCTGATACAGTTAGAAAGAAAAGAAGCTGCCGGTGATCATGTGGAAATGGCCATTAAAGTAATGGAAAAATATTTTGACGAGTTTACAAAAAAACACTACGAAAAAATTCAGCGGGGCCTTAATATTACGGATGATCAGCTAAGAGAAATTATCAACCAAATCATCCGCCTTAACCCAAAGCCAGGTGGCAATGTGGGCGATAGCGGCAAAAATGAAGCATACATTATTCCCGATTTTTTTATCAATAACAATAATGGTGTATTAGAATTGTCGCTTAACAGCCGCAATGCGCCCGACCTGCGTATAAGCGAAGGCTACAGGGACATGCTGAAAGATTACGACCGTGGCAGTAAAAAAGATAAGCGACAAAAAGAAGCCGTGCTTTTTATAAAGCAAAAAATTGATTCGGCTAAATGGTTTATAGATGCTATTAAGCAGCGGCAGCATACACTGCTTAGCTCAATGGATGCTATTATGAATTACCAATACAACTTTTTTTTAACCGGCGATGATACCGAACTAAGGCCGATGATTTTAAAGGATATTGCTGAAAAAACAAATCTCGACATTAGTACCATTAGCAGGGTGGCCAACAGCAAATTTGTTCAAACAGAATTTGGCACTTACCGCCTCAAATTCTTCTTTAGCGAAAGTTTGCAAACCGATAGCGGAGAAGAAGTAAGCACCCGTGAAGTAAAAAAAATATTGAGTGATTTAATTGGTGACGAAAGCAAAAAAAGTCCGTTAAGTGATGAAAGGTTAACCGAATTATTACAGGAAAAAGGCTATAATATTGCCCGAAGAACTGTTGCCAAATACAGGGAGCAATTAAATATTCCGGTAGCAAGGTTGCGGAAAGAATTGTAATAGGTTAAGTAATTCTTTTGGGTTATTTACCGTAATTAAAAAATGAACCTCCTGCACAAACTGCTGGTTAACTATTTTTGCCAAAAAACCAATTACCATGCAGGCAGTAAACCCCGTTATTAAAGAGGAAAATGAACAAACATCGGTAATCAGGTTTGTTGCCCATTTTTTTTCGTATGTTTTTCATCCTTTGTTTATACCGTTGTATGCAACCTGGTTTTTAACCTTTGTTCACCCTTATCTTTTTGCCGGGTTTAGTGTGCAACAAAAAACATGGTTGCTTATCAGGATAGCCTATACCATGGTATTTTTCCCATTGATAACAGTACTGTTACTTAAAGCCCTTGGCTTTATCAAGTCTATGCTGCTTACAACGCAACGAGATAGGATAATACCTTACATCGCCTGCGGTATTTTCTTTTTTTGGGCTTACCTGGTTTTTAGAAACCAGCCCAATATCCCAACTGTATTAACGGCTTTTACATTTGCAGTTTTCATTTCTTCATCAGTTGCATTAATGGCCAACATTTATTTTAAGATTAGCATGCATGCCATTGGAATGGGCGGAGTACTCGGTTTGTTTTTGTTGATAATGAATTCCAATACAATGCTGATGACGCTGCCATTATCTGTTGCTTTATTACTAACAGGTATTGTTTGCACTTCCCGTTTAATAATCAGCGATCATACAGCTAAAGAAATTTATGCCGGCTTATTTGTAGGGATAGCTTGCCAATTGGTTGCTTCGGTTGTAATATAAAAAATGCCCCGGCTTTTAACCAGGGCATTGCGAATATAATTTTATTGGTAAATATTAGTAGCCGAATATATCTTCCATGCTCAGCTTTTTTACCTCACCGTATTTTTTCATCACATCTTCAGGGAGTTTTTTCTCAGACGCTACAATGCAATAGGTATAGGCCTTATTGGCAATATTTTTTGTATGAAAAGCTTTTAGTTCATCATACCCTATTTTGTTTACGTTGGCATAAATCATTTTACGGATATCTTCTGTAAGTCCTTTGCGCTGTGCAGCAATGTAATTAAAGATGATGCCATCCTGCGTAATGCGTTCTGTTTCGATATCTTTTATAATACCCACTTTAGCGCTCTTAATGTTTTCAACCACGTTGGGCAAGTCGTTCAATAATTCATTCATTGCCACAACCGATTCATTGAATTTATCGCTCTGGCAGCCTACATAAGCCAGGGTGTAAAACGGATCTTCTTTTTTATCAGGCTTGGCATAAAAAGCAAAAGTAGAGTATGCAAGCGCCTTGCTTTCCCGGATGGTTTGAAAAACAAGTGCACCCATTCCTCCTCCAAAATAATTATTAAAAATATCTACGATTGGCTCTGCATCGGCACTGTATGGTGCAGTGTTGCGTACCCAACGAATTTCTGCCTGCACCATGTTATAATCTGCAAATAAAATCTGGTTGGCAGTTTGTTCTGCGTGCGTAAACGCAGCTTTTTCGGTGGCCGCTTTAAAAGCAGCAGGTACTGGATGTAATGCTTTTAAACCAGTTGTTAAAGCCGGTAGAGGTTGTGGGCCATAGTATAAAACCTGGTGTGCATTGTTATTCATGTTATGCAAAATGGCTACTAGCTCATCGGAAGTAAGGGCATTCATCTCATCATTGCTTAATACAAAGTTGAAGGGGTTTTTATTGCCAAATCTTGCGTAGCTAACCAGTCCGCTCATAATAGCGCCCTTGTTAAGTTTTGCATCGCTTCTTGCTTTTGTTAACCTTGCTTTTAGCGATTTTAAAGCGGCTTCATTTGCCTTGCAATTTTTTAAAAGACTTTCAAAAAGTGTAACTGCTTTGGTAAAATTTTCTTGTAAGCCTTCAATAGTAACTGTAGTAAACTCTGTACCGGGAGCTATAGAAAAACTGCATGCAATTTTATAAAACTCTTTAGTGATATCTTCTGCACTCATTTTATCTGTACCTAAAAACTGGAGGTATTGTGCAGCTATGCCGAGTTTTTTATCATTCCAGGTACCCAGCTCATAACGATAGCGGAGGCGAAAAATGCTATTGGTTTTATTGGGCACATACAAAATTTGTGCGGCTCCTAAATTGCCTTTTTGAATGTCTTTATTGTAATCTAAAAATACTGGCTTTACAGGAGTCGCCGGCATTTCATTTACCGTTTTCACAAAATTACTTTGAGCATTCCTGTTGGTTTCAACGGGTGTGATGGGCGGCTTTTCAACCTTTAATATATTTTTATCTTCGCCTTTACGCTTTAAAATGGCTACGTAGTTGTTGCCAAAATATTTATTGGCAAATGCTACAATATCTTTTTTGGTGAGTTTACTCAACAAGTCTGTGTAAGCGACCTGTTCTTTCCAGTCCAGTTCGCTGGTGAATGCATCCATCAGGTCACTGGCTCTTGACCCATAAGATTCTGTTGCCAGAATTTTATTTTTCTTTTGGTTGTTGATGATAGAAGTGATGAGGTTATCATCAAAATTCCCTGTTTTTAAATTGTCAATTTCACCCAGCATTAATGCTTTTACATCTTCCAGCGACTGGCCAAGTGTTGGGGTTCCGGACATATACAATACGCCGTAATCAATCAATGTATAAGCAGCGGCAGAGGCCCTTAAAAGTTTTTGTTTTTTCACCAGGTTTAAATCCATTAAACCTGCTTTTCCATTGGTTAATATCTGGCCTACTAAATCTGCCAGCAAAATGTCTTTGGCTTTATTACCAGGCAGTCTAAAGCCAATAGTTACACTTTCTGCATCCGGCCCTGCCAATTCTTTTACTATTGGTTCTGCAATGGGTTGCTCTGGTGCAAATGAATAAGCTGGGATAGCTTTTGTTTTCATGTATCCAAAAGTGGCTTCAATCTTTTTAATCATTACATCTGGGTCAAAATCGCCGCTCAGTATCACACCCATATTATTAGGCACGTAGTAGGTGTTAAAGTAATTTCTGATTGCTTCCAGCGATGGATTTTTTAAATGCTCAATGGTACCAATGGTCGTTTGTTTGCCATAGTTATTGTTCTTAAATAATTCGCTGAAAAGGGCTTCATTTACTTTACGTCCATCATTATCCAATCCACGGTTTTTTTCTTCATAAACAGCCTCCAGCTCAGTATGAAAAATCCTGAATACCGGGTTGCGAAATCTTTCGCCCTGCACTTTAAGGTACTTATCTGTAGCATTTGCAGGTATGTCGTCGGTGTAAACTGTTTGCTCAAACGATGTAAATGCATTGGTACCCTGTGCACCCATACTGCTCATCATTTTATCATATTCGTTGGCAATGGCAAAGGTGGCAGCCACTCCGCTTACAGAATCTATTTCGTGATAAATTGCTGTGCGTTTAGCTGCATCGGAAGTTTTGTTGTACACTTCATACAACGCATTTATTTTATCCAGTTCCGGCTTTTCTTTTTTCCAATCTAACGAACCATATTTATCTGTCCCTTTAAACAACATGTGTTCCAGGTAGTGCGCAAGTCCTGTATGATCTGCAGGATCTGTTTTGCTACCGGCCTTGGTTGCAACATAACATTGAATACGGGGATCTTTATTGGTCGGGCTAAGTATTACCGTTAGTCCGTTTTTCAACGTATAAAACCTCGCCTTGGCAGGGTCGTTGGTTACGTATTTGTAGGTGTAACCGGCGGCTGAAGCCTGTTTCCATTGGTATTTGCCCTGCTGCGCTATTGCAGTAATGTGCAACAATACAATTAGCAGGAGTACTAAATTCTTTTTCATGTGTAAATAATTGTTTGAAAAATGAACGGTAAATATAATTGCTATTGCTGAAAATTGATTTACCGTTTAAGTAATGTTGCAGGATATTTTATTGGGTAGCGAGGCATCTTATTGGCGCATCCTGCCGTGCAACCCTCACAGGTAATCTGTTATATAAAACATCCAATATTATTACCCGAAATCTTCAGTAATAACCGGGGACTAAACTTTATGGACATTAAATTGCTAATGTCCTGCAACAAGACAAAAGCATTCGACCGGTTCTGAAGTTTACATCAACTCATTATCCGTTAATCTGCCTTATTTTTGAAAGATGATACAGAGCATTTGCGTTATTGGTGCCGGCACAATGGGCAGTGGAATTGCATTGGTGGCTGCACAGGGCGGTTTTGCAACTACGCTGTTTGATGTAAATTCAACCATGCTTAATAAAGCAGCGACCGCCATAAAAGCCAATCTTGATTTTTTAATCAGCAAACAAAAAGTTACGGCTATTGAAGCTTCCGCAATTTTCTCTCGGGTAAATTTTGTCAGCGACAGTCAACAATGTAAAGCAGATTTATTAATAGAAGCGATTATAGAAAACGCAGCAGCAAAAATTGAACTGTTTAATAAGCTCGCCCATGTTAATGATGACCATGCAATTTTTGCATCCAATACTTCTTCGTTGTCCATATCAACTTTACAGGTTTCCATTAGCCATCCAGAAAGAGTAGTGGGAATGCATTTTTTTAACCCGGCACCGATAATGAAATTGGTTGAAGTTGTAAAAGGTGAGCAAACAGCAGAGGCCGTTGCACAAACAGTATACAATGTGTGTAAGCAACTAAACAAAACACCTGTGTTGTGCAAAGATGCACCGGGCTTTATAGTTAACAGAGTGGCCCGTCACTATTATCTGGAGGCCATGAAAATTGTGGAGCAGGGCATAGCAAGTATAGAAAATGTAGATGCAGTTATGGAAGCAACCGGTTTTAAAATGGGCCCATTTAAGCTGATGGATTTAATAGGATTGGACATTAACTTATCGGTTTCGCAAAGTTTGTATGAGGCATTCGATCATGCGGAACGTTTTAAACCTGCTGCTATGCAGGTAGACAAAGTAGCAAAGAGAATGTTGGGAAAAAAATCCGGGGAAGGATTTTATGAATATTTGGATTAAATGCTTTGAGAGAAGTGATTGTTTACCGCTCAGAAAATTATACAATTTAGCATGACACAAAATATAAATAGCAACAACATTTCCGGAGGTAAAATTTTAGTTACAGGAGGCGCAGGCCTGGTGGGCAACGAATTGATAACACAGCTTTTGGCAAGGGGAGAAAGGGTCACCGCCATCTACAATAAAACGCCGCTAGGTAATTTTAAAAGTCCATTATTGGAGCAGTATCCCTGCAATATTATGGATACTTCTGGGTTGGATGAAGTAATGGAGGGAATTGAGAAAGTGTACCATTGCGCTGCCATTGTTACATTTAATCCGGCTCGAAAAAAGGAATTGTTTGCCATTAACGTAGAAGGTACTGCTAACGTGGTAAATGCAGCCATTAATGCGGGGGTAAAAAAAATGGTATACGTTAGTTCAGTAGCTGCATTAGGAAGAATACGTGAAGATGAAGTGATTACTGAAACTATGAACTGGACAGAAGATACCAGCAACAGCAATTACGGTAAAAGCAAATACCTGGGCGAGCTGGAAGTGTGGCGTGGCATTGGCGAAGGACTTGATGCTGTAATTGTAAATCCTGTAATAATTTTAGGCGGTGGTAACTGGGAGCAAGGCAGCTCCAAAATTTTCAAATCGGTGTATGATGAGTTTCCATGGTATGCAGAAGGTACCACTGGCTTTGTAGATGTTAGAGATGTTGCCAAAGCAATGCTGGCATTGATGGAAAGTGATATCAGCAATCAGCGATTCATTCTCTCTGCTGAAAATAAAAGTTACCAGGATGTATTTAATATCATTGCAAAAGCATTTAATAAAAAAGCGCCCAATAAAAAAATTACTCCGTTGCTCGCTAAAATAGTATGGCGTTTAGAAGCTGTTAAAAGTATGTTTACCGGAAACGATCCGTTGATAACAAAAGAAACTGCAGCAACTGCTCTTGCAAAAGCCAGCTTCGATAATACAAAACTGAAAAAGTTTTTACCCGATTTTAATTACATCAAACTGGAAGATACCATTGCTTATACAGCAAACCAATTGCAACAAATGCTTAACAAGTAGAAACGTAGTTTCGTTTGCTTGTTTACTGTAAATAATCCAAAGGCCAAATTTGTAACCACATGAAAAAATTAAGTTTCCTTTTTACAACCTGCTTATTTTCTTTGTTTGCATTTGCCCAGCAAACTACCTTTTTAGTAACCGGCAAAGTGATTGATGCTGCAAATAAAACACCGTTGATTGCCGCTTCTGTTTTTGCACAAAATACCACAACGGGCACTGCTACAAACAATGACGGCATTTTTACACTTCGATTAAATAATGGTGGATACGATTTGGTAGTAACCTTTACTGGTTATGAAACAGTTTCCAAAAGGATTTCTACAGCGGATGCTGATAACAGCAACATTGTAATAGAATTAAAACAAAAGGACAAAGCAATGGAGGAAATTTCCATTGTAGCCAGCAATGAAGTAAAGAACGGACTGGAAAAATATGGTGATTTTTTTATTGAAAACTTTATTGGAAAAACAGCCAACAGCAAGCAGTGCAGCATACAAAATAAAGAGGTATTAAAATTTTATTTCTCTAAAAAAAGAAACCGTTTAAAAGTGTTGGCAAGCGAACCCATCATCATTAAAAATCCGGCGTTGGGCTATACCATCAAATACAGCATCGATTCATTTACGTACGACTATGGAACATTGGCAAGCGCCTATATCGGTTACCCTTTGTTTGAAGCTATGCAGCCGGTAGATTCAGTACAGGCAATGCTTTGGGAGAATAACAGGCAGGTTGCTTACAAGGGATCAATCCTGCATTTTATGCGGAGTGTGTATAATAAAAATTTAAAAGAAGAAGGATTTGAAATTCAGTTCTTGTTGAAAAATGCAGGAATCGAATCAGCAATACAACTAAAGA
>JANPNY010000134.1:0-2558 GCA_031427745.1 Chitinophagaceae bacterium
GGGAATGTAGCTGGCATTAGGATTGATGTGGGTGATTACTAGCTAACTTCATAAAAACAAAAGCATTGAATATGCTGAAAGGTTTACGGTATCCAAAGCTTTACAGAAAATAGATACACCCAGCATTTTATTTTTCCTGGGCATTTTATTGGCAGTTTCCGCCTTGCAATCAATTGGTATTTAAAGAACCTGGCTACCATACTTAACAACAGTTTAAAAAATGATTATTTAATTGGCACTGCATTAGGATTACTTTCTGCCATAGTAGATAACGTTCCTTTGGTTGCTGCATCTCAGGGTATGTATGATTTATCCACCTATCCAACAGACCATCCTTTTTGGGAGTTTATGGCATTAACCACTGGTACTGGCGGCAGTGTATTGATAATTGGTACTGCCGCAGGTGTGGCGGTAATGGGGATTGAAAAAATTGATTTTATGTGGTACTTAAAAAAAATAGGTTGGCTTGCATTTATTGGGGTTGCCGCCGGGATATTGGTATTTTTATTACAGCAATATTTAGTGTAAAAATCAATACCCTTTATTAGGAGGCACTTATAAATGGCGGGAAGCTTTATTGTTTCAAATTATAATAAAAAGGCCAGGTTTAGTGTTTCCAAATTCGCCTTTAATATAAGGCTGTATATATTTGCAGGCGTAATTTTTCACCAAAAATTATTAATTGGCTTTAATAAAATCATTCTACCAGCATATAATAAATTATCTGCGTACCAAGTTTACCAGGATGCAGTTTATTATGCTGATTGCAACATTGGTGGGCTTTGCTTCTGGCATGGTAGCAGTGTTATTAAAAACACTGGTTCATTACCTTCAACACTGGATTAAAGAAATCCCTGTTTCCCGTTTTTCTTATTTACTGTTTCCTTCAATTGGGTTAGTTATCACCGTTTTTATTATCCGCCATTTTTTTGGCGGACATATAGAAAAAGGTATTGCAATGGTGTTAAAAGCCATCGCAAGAAAATCATCTTTTATTCCCCTGAATCATACCTATCTGCATGTTATTACCAGTTCCATCACTGTTGGTTTAGGCGGTTCTGTTGGTTTAGAAGCTCCCATCGTAGCAACTGGTTCAGCAGTAGGTTCCAATCTTTCACGAATCAGTGATTTAAACTACCAGGAGCGTACTTTGTTAATTGCCTGTGGTGCAGCTGCAGGCATATCAGCTGTTTTTAATGCACCTATTGCAGGTGTTATTTTTGCCATTGAAATTTTACTGGCCGAAACCATAGTCAGTTATTTTATTCCACTAATTATTTCTTCGGCGGTTGGTGCGCTTTGTTCAAAAATTATTCTACAGGAATCCTCCTTATTTAATTTTACTTTAAAGCAAAACTTTAATTACAATTATGTTCCCTACTATATTTTATTGGGTATTGTAGCAGGGTTTGTTTCCTTGTACTATGCAAGGTTATTTAAACAAACAGAAAACCGGATTCATAATTGGAAAATGAATGTCTATATAAAAGCGATAGTCGGGGGATTAATTTTATTGGGTATCACCTTCTTATTACCACCACTATTTGGAGAGGGTTACGATAGTGTAAAATTAGTTGCCAGTGACACTTTCACCACCTTTGCAGATAATACCCACCTGTTTTCAAAATTGGGAGAAAACTGGGGTCTCATTGCATTTACAGCGCTGATTGTATTAATCAAACCCATAGCAGCAGGCATTACAATTGGCAGTGGTGGTAATGGTGGTAATTTTGCACCATCGTTATTTGCAGGTTCTTACCTCGGTTTCTTATTTTCAAAAATATTAAATTTAATTCCCTGGATAAAAATACCCGTGGGCAATTTTAGCCTGGTGGGTATGGCCGGTGTATTAAGTGGGGTAATGTATTGCCCGCTTACTGCAATATTTCTTATTGCAGAAATTACCAATGGGTACGAATTATTTATTCCCCTGATGATTGTTTCTTCCATTTCATTTTTTATTGTAAAAAGCTATGAGCCCTTTTCGATGGAAACCAAAAAACTGGCACAGGATGGACAAATATTCACCCACAAAAAAGAAAAAAATATTCTTACCTCTATAACCATCGAAGATATGTTGCAGGATACTTACGATAGTATCAGTTTAGATAAAAAGCTAAAAGACTTAATTGAAATTATAAAGAAGAGTGAAAAAAATATTTTTGCCGTTCATGATAGTAGGAAACGTTTTACGGGAATTATCGAGTTAAATGACATTAAGCAAAAACTTTTTCAGCCCGATCAATTTGATAAAATCAGTATCAAATCGCTCATGAAAAAGCCTGCGGCCATTTTGTTTCTGGATCAGGACATGCATACTGCAATGGAAAAATTTGATACTACGCTTAGTTGGTATCTTCCGGTTTTAGATAAGAATAAAAAGTTTTTAGGATTTATTTCTAAGTCTAAACTTTTTAATAAATACAGGGAAATTCTTTCTTCCCAGGGAGATTTGTATGAAGCCGTTTAGTGCTTGATTCGTTTTTTAATCAAACTGCCTCTTATTTATTCCTTCCCCAATCATAGACTGATGAACGAAAAAATAAGCAACATTGGTT
>JANPNY010000135.1:0-3061 GCA_031427745.1 Chitinophagaceae bacterium
AGGCCTTAATTTTTCTGTAGGCAGTTTTGTAGGCCTTTCAGAATTGGATGTAGATAACGTTGAATTATTACCAGGTGCTTCGTCTGTTCTATATGGTCCGGGTGGCATGAATGGAACCATCCTGGTTACCAGTAAAAATCCTTTTAAATACCAGGGTATATCGGTACAGGTAAAACAAGGTGTGATGAATACAGGACATCGTTTCCGCAATGCGTCATCCTATCAAAATGCGGCAATCCGCATCGCAAAAAAAGTAAGTGAAAAATTTGCTTTTAAAATTGGCGGCGAAATTATTTATGCTAAAGATTGGTTGGGTTATGATAAAAGAAATTATGCCCGTACCGGCACCAATGGTTATATTAAAGATGGCGACAGGGCTACAGACCCTAATTATGATGGTGTAAATGTTTATGGGGATGAAACAACTGCCGACATCAGGACAGCAGTATTAAATCCGATTGGTGCAAGTGCTGCTCCATTCCTGAAGAACTTTATTGATACACTTAATGGCGGAAGACCTATCAACGTTAGCCGTACCGGTTATGATGAAAACCAGGTGGTTAATGAAAATACCATCAACTTTAAAATTTCCGGATCGTTAAACTATAAAATTACGCCAGGCGTAGAGGCAATTTTATCCGGAAATTGGGGTACAGGTAATACTGTTTACACCGGTAGCGACAGGTATAGCCTGCGTAATTTAAAAATGGGGCAATACAAACTGGAAGTGGTAGCTAAAGATTGGCTTATAAGAGCCTATACCACACAGGAAAACGCAGGTGAAAGTTATAATGCAACTGTTACAACCCGATTACTAAATGAAGCATGGAAGCCAAGCGGAGGACGAACAGGATGGTTTTCTACTTATTCTCAAACCTACCTGGGTGGCAGGCTAAATGGCCTTACGGACAACAATGCTCATACTCTTGCCAGAACAACGGCTGATGCAAACAGGCCGGATGCCAACTCCGCCCAGTTTAAGAAAATTTTCGATTCGTTACGGGCTATTCCTATCAGCAGCGGTGGTGGATTATTTGTTGACAGAACAAATTTATACCAGGTAGAAGGTCAGTATAATTTAAGTGAACTTACCGGCAATTATGCGGAGGTGTTAGTTGGAGCGTCATTTAAAAGATATGTGCTTAACAGTGAAGGAACTTTATTTGCTGATAAAAATGGTCCAATAGGGATAAATGAAGTGGGAGGTTATATACAGGCTTCCAAAAAGTTATTTAATGATTTTATGAAATTAACAGTTAGTGGCCGCTACGACAATAACCAAAACTTTACAGGAAGATTTACGCCAAGGTTTACCGGTTTGTTTAAGGTAGCAAATAACAACCATATCCGTGTAAGCTATCAAACTGCTTATCGTTTCCCCAGCACCCAACAACAGTGGATTGACCTTGATGTTGGCGGCAATACCCGTTTAATTGGTGGTAATAATTTTTTCAAAACAGATAAAGGACTCAATTCAAAACCAACCTTTTTCTTAGAAACAAAGGCGGCCGATATTAAACCATATGTATCGGAAGAATTTAAACCGGAATCTGTAAGGTCTTTTGAAATGGGCTATAAAGGATTGCTGATGAATAACAAATTATTGCTGGATGTGTACGGATACTACGGACAATACAAGAACTTTATTACACGCCGGTTGGTTATACAACCAACGAGTGGTAATGTAAGCGATGTTATCAATGCCGTTAATAATGGCACATCACCTGCTACCGTTGGTAATATTCTATCTATCCCGGTTAATACTACTTCAAGAGTTAAAACTTATGGGTTTGGTGTAAGTGTAGATTATCGCCTGCCAGCAGGATTCCAGTTAGGTGCAAACTTATCTTCGGATGAATTGAAAGATGTTCCGGCTGGATTTAAGACATACTTCAGTACACCAAAATACCGCACCAATGTTAGTTTTGGTAACAGTGCTTTCTTATATAAAAAGCGCTTTGGTTTTAATGTTACTTATCGCTGGCAGGATGCATTCTTTTACGAGAGTGATTTTTCTAACGGAAATATAAATGCTATACACACAGTGGATGCCCAGCTTAGTTATAGAATTCCTGCGGCAAAATCAGTCTTTAAATTTGGTGCTAATAATTTATTGAATGAGTACTATACCAATGGCGTTGGTAACGCTATTATCGGAGGGCTTTATTATGTAAGCTTTGGGTACAACATATTTTAATCTTAACTCATCAACTAACTAAAAAATATTGCAATGAAAATATTTAATAAATTATACAATACAGGTTGGGGGTTATTATCCGCTATGCTGTTACTATCCGCTTGTAATAAGCTGGATTTAGATCCAGTGCCGTTAACAGCACCAACACAGGAAACCACTCCAACCATTGGTACTTTACTGGAAAACCCTGATTTCTCTTTTTTCAAAGCGGCTGTGGTAAGAGCTGGTCTGGCAGCGGCTCCCGGCACACCCACCCTGTTGCAACAATTATCAAATCCTGCCCAGCGCTTTACTGTTTTTGCGCCCGATAACAATGCATTTAAAGCTTCAGGAATTCCAAGTGAAGCGGTTATTAATGGCTTACCTGTTCCGCTGGTTTTTGCAATTGTGAGCTATCATGTAGTGCCACAGGTAATCGGTTCTGCATCTATCTCCGCCGGTTTCCCCAATTTTGAATACCCAACTATTCTCAATCCAACAACAGGAACAGCTTCATTTAACCCTCTTGTACGCCTATCCACTTTTCCCAGCAAAAGGCCTGGTGGGGCATGGGTTAACAATATTCCCATCACTGCTACGGATATAATGGCGGTGAACGGGGTGGCGCATAAAGTGTACGCCGTTATTTTACCGCCTGCATTCTTCCTTTGGGACACACTGCCTTCCACCCCTCCATTAAAAGTCAATCACAGTATTTTTTCGGAGCCGGACCTCACCTACCTGAAAGCGGCCGTCACCAGGGCTGACTTTTTTTGGCGCGCAGCAGCAAAGCTCGACACTGGATGTGATGGGCTCGCGCGCTTACCAGGCCTCGCGCGCGGGCATAGAATGGGCTGCCTTTAATGTTTCGCGAACAGCGACGGG
>JANPNY010000136.1:0-1666 GCA_031427745.1 Chitinophagaceae bacterium
ATTGGCACCAACAGGATGAATAAATATACAGTGGGTATGGCCACACAAGGCTATGCCAATTACCTGATTAAATGTTTTGGCGCCAATGCAAAAGTTGCCATTGCGCATGATTGCAGAAATAACAGCCGTTTCTTTGCTGAAACTGCAGCCAATGTATTTGCAGCGAACGGTTTAAAGGTTTATTTATTTGAAGCCTTGCGCCCCACACCCGAATTAAGTTTTACCATCCGCCATTACGGCTGCCAGGGTGGGGTAGTTTGTACTGCAAGCCATAACCCCAAAGAGTACAATGGTTACAAGGCTTATTGGGATGATGGTGCACAGATGGTGTCTCCCCACGATGAAAATGTAATTTTAGAAGTAGATAAAATTGCATCCGTTGATGATGTAAAATGGACCGGTGGCGAAGCCAATATAACCATCATAGGCGAGGAGATGGACAAGATATATATAGAGATGGTAAAGGGCCTAAGTGTATATCCGGATGTATGCGCTGCACAGCATGATTTAAAAATTGTTTTCACACCTATACATGGAACCGGTATTATGTTGGTGCCGCAGGTGCTTAAAGCTTTCGGATTTACCAACGTGAGTATTGTAGAAGAACAAAGTACACCGGATGGTAATTTTCCAACGGTGGTATATCCTAACCCCGAGGAAAAAGAAGCCATGAGTATTGGCTTGCAAAAAGCAACTGCACTGGATGCTGACATTTTGCTGGGCACCGATCCGGATGCAGACAGGGTAGCCATTGGTGTAAAAAACAATCATGGAGAATGGATATTAATGAACGGTAATCAAACGGCGGTACTGGCCTTTAACTACATGATTGAAGCCCGTAAAACAAAGGGCATTGCTCAGCCCAATGATATGGTGGTAAAAACTATTGTTACGTCTTACATGATTGATGCTATTGCTAAAGCAAGCAATGTTGCTTGTTACAATGTATTAACAGGGTTTAAATGGATTGCTGCTCTGATAAAAGAAAAGGAAGGCAAAGAAAAATATATCATTGGTGGAGAGGAAAGTTTTGGCCTGATGATAGGCGATGAGGTAAGAGATAAAGATGCCATAAGCGCCGTAGCGTTATTGTGTGAAATGGCAGCATACGAAAAAAATAAGGGACGCAGCCTGTACGATAAATTACTTGATTTGTATGTTGAATACGGCTTGTACAAAGAAAGCCTGATCAGCATTACAAAAAAAGGAATGAACGGTGCCAAAGAAATTGCCGAAATGATGCAAGGCTACAGGGACAATCCGCCTGCAACCATTGATGCTGTGCCCGTAGAAGAATTGCTGGATTATGATTTGCAAATTGGCAAAAATTTACAGACAGGCAAACAATGGCCAATCAACTTACCCAAAAGCAATGTGCTGCAGTTTGCTTTGAGCGATGGTACTAAAATTTCTGCAAGACCAAGCGGTACAGAACCAAAAATAAAATTTTATTTCAGCGTAAATGAACCATTAATTAGCGCAACAAAATTTCATGATACAGAAAAATTACTTGATGATAAAATAACAGCAATCATAAAAGATATGGGATTGTAGTTTCAAAAATAATATTTGGAAAATTATAAAATAAAAGTAGCCGGACATTGTTCGGCTTTTTTTATATTGCAGTATTACCATGAATATTAACGAAGATACTTACCGCCACAAA
>JANPNY010000137.1:0-1733 GCA_031427745.1 Chitinophagaceae bacterium
AGTTGCCCTGATAAGGTAACTTTTATAACAGATCAGGTATATTTATAAAGTTTAGCTCCTGCTGTAATTGACTTAGCCAGGAGTTAACAAGTTGGTTTTATTTGGGTATAAAAATTATAGCCAGCCAGCCGAATTATTGTGGCGGCATTTTTACGAAGCCTTATTTTTGCCTGCCTGCCGAAGTCTACTTTTAAAATTGACGAAGGCAGGCTCCGCGAATAAATTTAATATCCAGCAAATGGTAGATGTAATACTCGGCCTCCAGTGGGGCGATGAAGGAAAGGGAAAAATAGTTGATTTTTTTGCCAAAGACTATGATATAGTGGCCAGGTTTCAGGGAGGCCCGAATGCCGGACATACTTTATATGTAAAAGATAAGAAGGTGGTGTTGCACCAGATTCCATCCGGAATTTTTAGGGAAGGTATTATTAACCTGATTGGTAACGGGGTAGTTTTAGATCCGGTTACTTTAAAGAGAGAATGTGATATCGTTGCTTCTTTTGGTATTGATCTGAAGAAAAATCTTTTTATTGCAGAACGTACACATCTGATTTTACCTACTCACCGGGCCTTGGATAAGGCAGCCGAATTATCAAAAGGGAATCAAAAGATTGGTTCTACCTTAAAAGGCATTGGTCCTACCTATATGGATAAAACCGGCCGTAATGGTTTGAGGGTCGGTGACCTGCTGGATAAAAATTTTACTACTTCTTATATCAAGCTTCGCCTGAAGCACCAGCGTTTGTTAGACAACTTTAATTTCCAGGAAGACATCACTGCCTGGGAGGAAGAATTTTTTGAAGCGCTGGAATTTTTGAAAGAATTGAATATTGTAAATGGCGAATATTTCATCAATAAACACATCAGGGAAGGAAAAAGAATACTGGCAGAAGGTGCACAAGGCAGTATGTTGGATATTGATTTTGGAACATTCCCGTATGTTACATCATCCAGCACTATTTCTGCCGGGGTTTGCAGTGGTTTAGGAATAGCACCGCAACAAATACGGGATGTGATAGGCATAACCAAAGCTTATTGTACAAGGGTCGGCAGCGGGCCTTTTCCTACAGAACTTGAAAATGAAACTGGTGAAGAGTTAAGAAAAGTTGGTAACGAGTTTGGTGCCACAACCGGCCGGCCACGCCGCTGCGGCTGGATAGACCTGGTAGCCCTTAATTTTGCCTGTATGATCAACGGGGTGACAAAAATAGTAATGACCAAGGCCGATGTGTTAGATGCGTTTAAAGTACTGGAGGTCTGTACTGCATATAATATAAATGGAAAAGAATGCATAGAAATACCCTTTCGGATGGATAGACAAAAGCCAGAACCACAGTACAAAGCCTTTATAGGATGGAATACGAACACCAGTGCAGCGAAATCCTATGTCGCCTTGCCTGATACAATGAAAACCTATGTTAAGTTTATTAATGAATACCTTGGGGTAAATATCCATTTTATTTCAAACGGACCGGGACGGGAGCAAATTATTGAGGTAGGTTAACCCTTAAAATTATTCCAAAAAAAATGAATTAAAATTTGGCGGATTAAAAACTTCGCTGAAATTTTACAGTATCAATCCTATAATAACTATGGCACTTAATCCAGAAAAAGAAAAAAGAGTCCCGGCGAAAACTAATTCCGCCAAAGAAAAAGTTACTCCAAATAAGTCGTTAGCAAAACCTGCCAAAAAGGAGGAAGAAGAAGATGATGATGATGATTTGGATATTGAC
>JANPNY010000138.1:0-1743 GCA_031427745.1 Chitinophagaceae bacterium
CAGCTTGGTGTGGTTTATTTGTGTCGGGTACTATTGGAACTGCAGGCGGTTCATCAAAGAGCGCCATTGGAGATATTGTTGTAGGAGCAGCTAATTCAACTGCTTTCTTTTTTTTAAATGGGGAATTTTTTTCACATACAATGTATTGTGCAAATGCCATGGCAAGGGAGAGGCTACCGTTGCCCTCCTTACCTAAAAATAACAAGGCATGACTAAGCCTGTTGTGCTCCGCCATTTGGGCCAGCTGTGCTTTTATGGCTTGTTGACCAATTACATTTTCGAACTGCATTAGCGCAAAGTAAATTAAAAAACTAAGTTGAAAAAAAATGTATGCAGCCCTGCAAATGGCCAGCTAAATCCAGTTACTTTTTTAGAGAAATATTATTGCAGTAAAAGGAGGAATAAATTAAGCTTAATTTAAAATGGCCAAAAAGGAAATGTATTATTTCTTAATTGGCCATTAATAATGACACTGGATTTAACGGGATATATTGGGTAAGATCTTGCTGAAATATATTACAGGTAAGGGTTTGGGTGATCCCAAAAAAGCAATCAAACAATATTATTATCAAAGTAAGAAGGTAATACCAGTCGCTCTTCCGGAACATAGATCTGATCAATAGTATTGGTGCCGGGATATTGAAATCCAACCTCATATTTATCGCTGTTTTCCTGGTATTGAATTACCACGGCATTTCCGGCGGGCTTAAAAAAAGTATCGAGCAGCGTAACTGTTTGTCCTGAATGATATTTCATATTGCGGCTTATTTTATACTACAATTTAGTTTTTTCAAAAACACATTTCATTTAATATTATACACATGCGCTTTTCGTTTTGTGGATAATAACTTTAACGTGACAGCAATAAAAATGCCATTATTATTACTATTATCACTTTATTGCATAAACCAATTCAGTCGATAAAATCTATTGCCAAATAATAACCAATGCAGCAGGACTTGATGATTTAAAACAACGAACCTTATTTTTTTGGATACAATGCTGCGATAAATTTTTTATCCTCCGGCGAAAGGGTTCTGTTCCAGCCAATACTGTATTTGCCGATAGTGAGCTCGTCTGGCACAGGATACATCATAATTGATTTCTTATCGAGTTTGCCTGCACGGATGATATCTTTATCGTACTTGTCAAATACCTGGTTATCTACTTCCTCTTTGCTCCAGCCATCTTTTTGTGCATAGTAAGCATACACTTTTGGCTTATTCCATGGTATACCATTGTCGGGCCTTTCATGTTCATGAATGCAGCCGAGGCTATGACCAAATTCGTGCAATACCACCCGGCTGTATTCTTCATCATCAAGTGTGGGGGTAAGCCATCCAAAATTCATAGTGGCTTCATTTTTCGGTATTGATAATATTTGATTACCCACGTACGACCAGGAGCCATCATTCATATCAAATCCAATACGGATATTGCCTTTCTTTATACGGGGGCTAAAATCCAGTTCAATATTGGCATGGTTCATCCAGATTTTTGCATGGCGGATGATACGCTCTTTAACCAGTTTGTTGCCGCCTATAAATGATACGGTGAGTGTACGGCCATTTTTCCATTCTTTGGATATTTCTGTGGCCATCCTGCTGAGGTTAACAAGGCTTGATGGCTTTTTTATAATATTCTTAAAGGCGTAATCCTCTAGTATACCTCTGTCGGTTTTGCTGGCATTTGGCAATACTTTTTCTTCGTTTTCCAGAAAGGCATTTTTTACGTTTTTAATAG
>JANPNY010000139.1:0-2407 GCA_031427745.1 Chitinophagaceae bacterium
TATCATCGCCGCAGTGATATTAATTTTCTTCAGCGGTATAAAAATAGTAAGGCCAACACAAAGGGGGTTGATAGAACGGCTTGGTAAATACCGGAAGTTTGCCCAACCCGGGTTTCACTGGATTATACCGGTAATTGACAGAATGTTCCTGGTAAACGTAACCGAACAGATGGTGGATGCTGAGCCACAGGAAATCATCACTAATGATAACCTGAATGCCAGCGTAGATGCCATGGTTTATTATAAAGTACTGGAGGAAGAAGAAAAGTAAAAAATTCCCAGTACCATGTGTATGATTACAAATTGCAGATTGTTAATCTTGCCCGTACAACACTCAGGAATATAATAGGGACACTCACCTTAAAATCTGCGAACAGCGAAAGAAATAAAATAAATTCTGAGTTTCACAGAACACTTTCTGACGAAACAAGAAACTGGGGGATTACCATTGTACGTACCGAACTGAAACAGATAGACCCGCCAAAAGATGTACAGGAAACAATGAATAAGGTTGTAAAAGCAGAGAATGAAAAAATTGCCGCTGTTGATTATGCCACTGCAGCAGAAACTGTTGCCGATGGAATAAAACGGGCAAAAATAAAAGAAGCAGAAGGTACAAAGCAATCAAAAATATTGAATGCCGAAGGCGAAGCTGAAGCTATTAAATTGGTAAATGAAGCTGCTGATAAATATTTTACAGGCAATGCCCAATTATTAAAGAAGCTGGAAACCGTGGAAGCTTCACTTAAATCAAATGCAAAAATTGTTATTCCTGCAGGAACAGAATTGGTAAATGTTATTGGAGAAATGGCCGGTGTACTGCCGCTAAGGTAAAAGATTTTTTTTAGGGTTGCCAACTTTGAAAAGGTTATTGATAAAACACAAACGGATTAAGAAAAGTTGGCAACCCTTTATAATCCTCAACATAAAAAATAAAAGATGAAAGTAATTATTTACAGTACAAAAGACTTTGAAAGTTCTTATCTGCTTCAAGCAAATAAAATGAACCATGAGTTGACTTTTGCTCAAGAAGCATTAAGCGTTGAAACAGCAGTATTGGCCAAAACCCATGAAGTTGTAGTAGTTTTTACAGGCGATGATGTATCAACAGCCGTGGTTGATAAATTACATGAGGCTGGTGTTAAGTACATTGCTATCCGGGCTGTGGGTTATGATAATATTGATATTAAAAGAGCCAATGAACTGGGAATTAAAGTAGCCAATGTGCCGGAGTACTCTCCGTATGCAATAGCTGAACACGCTGTGGCATTGATGCTGGCATTAAACAGGAAATTAATACTTGCCAATAAACAGGTGAATCATCACAACTTTACGGTAGGCAACCTTGTAGGGTTTGATTTACATCAAAAGACAGTGGGTATTATTGGAACGGGCAGGACAGGAAGTGTTATTGCCAAAATCCTGCATGGCTTTGGCTGCAGGTTATTGGGATATGATATTGCAGAGAATAAAGAATTAGCAGAGAAATATAACCTTGAGTATGTTGATTTAAAAACACTGTGCCTGTCATCTGATATTATAACCCTGCACACACCGCTTAATACAGCTACCAAATATTTAATCGCCAAAGAGATGCTGGACGAAATGAAGCATGGTGTAATGCTCATCAATACTGCAAGAGGCGCTGTAATAAATACAGAACATGTTATAGAAGCGCTGAACAATGGTAAAATTGGTTACCTGGGTTTAGATGTATATGAAAAGGAAAAAGGAATTTTCTTTTACGATTATTCCAAACATAAAATTACTGATGAGATGCTGAAAAAACTGATGGCGTTTCCCAATGTAATCATCACACCACACCAGGCATTTGCCACCCATGAAGCCTTAACCAACATTGCTGATACTACATTTTACAATCTTGATTGCTGGGCGCTGCAAAATAAATCTGATAATGAATTAGTATGTAAAAAAGAAGAAGACAATACCGGCTATGTGCCCATGCCTTGGGGAAAAATGAAAATTAAAAAATTAATTCATAAAGTATCTGCGTGATAAACTATAAAATGAATTCAGATAATTAATTTTTAAAACATGCCATCAATTATAACCGTAACATTCAACCCTGCTATTGATAAAAGCACATCCGTGCCAGTATTAATTGCTGAAAAGAAATTAAACTGTGCATTGCCTGTTTATGAGCCGGGCGGCGGCGGTATTAATGTAGCAAGAGCCATTAAAAAATTAGGCGGAGATGCTGTTGCCGTTTATTTGGCAGGTGGTTATACCGGTAAAACATTTACCCAATTACTCACCGGCGAAGCTGTTGAATCTATCGTAACAGAAACAAAAGAAAATACAAGGGAAAACCTGGTTGTACTGGAAACCGCTTCCAATCAGCAATACCGTTTGGGGATGCCGGGGCCAATAATAAGTGAACCTGAAT
>JANPNY010000140.1:0-4023 GCA_031427745.1 Chitinophagaceae bacterium
GTTTCCGGTGCTGGAGCCAGGTTTAAGTGCCGTCACAATAAAGAATCGTTGTCAGCGCTTTATTAAATGGGTAAATAAAAGAATGCTCACCATTTCCCAGGACTTAAACATAGATAGTAAAATAACCACTTACGCAGCACGCCACACTTTCAGCACGGTTTTAAAACGTAAAGGAGTTCCAACATCATTCATTAAAGATGCGTTAGGTCATAGCAGTGTAGTAACAACTGAAAATTATCTTGATGGTTTTGAAGATGATGTTACTTTAGAGTATGCAAATGTTTTAACTAACTTTAAGCAACCAGCAATATTAACGGCAGTATAATGGATGATTCGAATATCATAGTCAATTGGTTTTATGAGTAAGAACTTAGAAGTATTCAGCAAATTATTATTCATTGATTGCCCCTGGCATGATAAAAATCTATCTGAAAGTAAATTCCAGCAGCAGCTTCATAAGCTGCCAAAACTAACAGTAGAAAATCAGCCTTTATTAGAACTGAAGTTTTTAAAGCCCTTATCCGAAAGAAGAAAATACTATAGTGCTATTATAAAGAACGAAGCTGTCAGTTACCTGAATGCATTTCATAAAACCATGAAAGCAGCGACAACCGATGATGAAAAGAAATACCAGGTTCATAAGTCTTTAATAAAGCAGCTTCGTAAAAAGTTTAAAGAAACGGAAGGCATTATTGAAAGCAAAGGTTTTTATTTTGAGAACATTGAACCGGCTCAAAAGAAGACACAGGTTGATTCAAAATTGAAGGAAGATATTTACATCATTCAATTTTTAAAGTATGAACTGATATGGCTTTATTTAGAAATTCAAAATAACTACCTGCCTTATCTTTCGCAGGATGCGTTAGAAGAAAATGATATTCACGATATGTTTTTTTCAGATCCTGCGCCAGCTAAATCCTTTTTTGTTGATGCTCCTGCATTAAATCTTCCAAAGCCGGTTCAATCAATTGTTATAAAAGAAAATGCAAAACCATTTGTTGTTCAGAAGAAAGACATTCGGGAACCAGCAAAAGGCATCCTTACTTATGAACAAATGATAGCCAACCCCGATAAGTTTGCAAGAGTAGAAGCGGAACTGTTTGAGCAAGGCTTGATTGACGATCAGTACAAGTTTAAAAAAGAACATAATCAGGTTACAGAGTTTGCAGCGGCATACCAGGTGCTGCTTAAAAAGAATTACTTCAATAAATTTTACTTCCCCGGTAAGAAAAAAATTACCGACCTCCATATAAGGAAATTTTTAAATCATCGCTACAGTGCAAATATTGACAGGGAATTTAGAAATTTCAAAGTCCAAAAGCATTTAGATGAATATATCAATACTAAGCCCTGGCTTTCCCTGATTCTTCCCTCCTGATTTGCTGGTATTTTCACCAGTTTATACCAATTCAAAATACCAAGTATTTTATAAAGCCCTTGTTGCTGCTGCATTTGCGGCTTTCTCAAAATACCAAAACCTTCCTACCACTCCCTTCTTTACAATTTTACATCAGCCTTCAAAACGGAGGTTGACTATTGGCCAGTAGTCCATTTTAAAACACTTTAAATAGTTTAAAGATGGATGAGTTATTACAGCGTCTTGAACGCATCGAACTGCTCTTGGAGAGCCAGAAATTAGTACACAAAGAAGTATTGAACTTCAATGAAGCCTGTGAATATTTAGAATTATCGCAGTCGCATTTGTACAAGTTAACAAGTACTGCGGCCATTCCGCACTACAAGCCTAATGGCAAAAAAGTCTATTTCAAAAGGATAGAGTTGGAAGCCTGGTTGCTCCGCAACCGCACCACCTCTCAGGATGAAATAGAAACGATGGCAACTGATTTCCTAATTAAAAAAGGGAGGGTAAAGCTATGACTGAAGTTTTAAATCTGCTCATGCAGCTAACCCGTGATTTTGAAGTAGTCAGGGCTTATGTATTTGCATTGAAAAAATCGAAGTTGGACAACTTCAAAGAAACATGGATTGATGGCCAGGATGTGATGCACACCATGCACATCAGTAAGCGGACATTGCAAACCCTCCGGGATAATGGCACACTTCCTTACAGCCGTATCAATGGCAAGTTTTATTATAAAGTTGCCGACATAGAAAACCTGTTGGAATCCAATTACTCACAATCAAAACCAACAGGCAATGGAAATAAGTAAAGAAGCCATCTTATATAAAACACATTATGGGCTAAATATTTATTCCCATGTGTTGGGCCAATACTATCCGGGCACATCAGTCCTTTCCCTTTCGGGAAGGGACTGCCAACCCACTAAGAATCCATTCAATGACAACAAACCAACATTGAAAATTCAGATAGTAAATAATTACGCAGAGCATTATGATTTGGAGAACAATATCAGTAAAGGCGATGCCTTTGACTTTGCTGCATTGCATTACAATTTACAGGGCGAAGAACTTAACGAAAAGCTGAACGATGAACTCAATCTGCGTATCGGAAAGCAATCAGCATTTTACACCAATTCAGTTGTAGCAACAGTTGTGGAAAAACCGCAGCCAGTAAAAATTCCTATTCCTTTTTTTAGCTACTTCAAAGCACCGGTTACAAACACGGTTCCCTACAGGGAAATCAATTTGTTGCAGGTATATCACTTGCTGCAAGGCAACGGTTTTGCGGCGTGTACAAATACACTCCGCAACATTGCCGACAAACAGAAAGCAAGAAAATACAAGGCAGCCCAATTTGATTATGTAACCTTTTCAGGTACATTCTCAAAACGCAATGACAAATCATTGCTCCGGCATTCAGGATTAATAACAGTTGACTTTGATCATATTGATAATGTTCCTGAATTAAAAGCCATGCTTTTAGTGGATGAATATTTTGAAACAGAGTTATTGTTTGTTTCTCCTTCTGGCGATGGCTTAAAATGGGTAATTCCCATTGATCTCACCAAGGCAAAGCAACAGGATTTTTTTAAAGCTGTTGCCAATTACATCAGGCATACTTACCAGTTAGAAGTTGACCAGTCTGGCAAGGATGTTTCAAGAGCCTGCTTCTTACCACAGGACGCAGCGCCATTTATCAATCCTAAATATTTATAACAATGGACAAAAAGATATTCAATCCGCTGGAATGGTTAGAACAACCGGGCCAGCAAAAAATAAATACAGATCCACTTGAAATAAAAGCCAATACTGATACAGCGGAAATAGAAAGTATCATTCAGCAAATCGAAACAAAGCAAATAGACATTGCAACAGCTTACACTGATTGGCGGGATATAGGCTTTGCTTTAGCAGATGGCTTTGGGGAAACTGGCAGAGATTATTTTCATCGCATCAGTAAATTTTATCCTGCCTATGCCGCAAACGAATGTGAAACACAATATAACAATTGCCTAAAGGCAAACGGGCAGGGCATAACCCTAAAAACATTTTTCTTTCATGCAAAGCAAGCCGGCATTACTCCCCTCCTTATTGGGGAGGAGTTGGAGGTGGGGCCTCAGCTTCCAACTTTGCCTGATACTATTTTTCCGCAGCTTCCGGTTTTTTTGCAAAAAGTGGTAAAGATTGCTTCATTCAATGAAGAACGGGATATTTTATTGCTGGGTACTATCGTTACACTCAGTGCCTGTTTTCATAAACTCTTTGGCATTTATGATGGCAAAAAAATCTACTCCAATATGTATATATTCATCACAGCCCAAGCATCAGCCGGTAAAGGAAGGTTAATTCATTGCAAGCAATTAGTAAAGCCTATACACAAGTATATGAGAGAACAGGCTAAATCACTAAAGCAGCAGTATGAATTGGAAATGATGGATTACAACGAAAAGAAAGGTAAAAACCCAAGTGCAGAAAAACCAGGTAAGCCACCCGAAAAAATGTTGTTCATTCCTGCCAACAATAGCACTACCGGCGTTTTTAAATTGTTTTTAGACAATTAATGTAGAGGGGTTATTTTTTAAAACGAAGGCGATAACCAGGCCCAGGCATTTAAAAACGACTACGGAAATTATATTGATGGGTTACGTAATGCATTTAATA
>JANPNY010000141.1:0-4903 GCA_031427745.1 Chitinophagaceae bacterium
CCCTTTTTCTCTAGAAGACAGAAAACGAAAAATTGGTTTTACTCGTGCATACAAGGATTACTATGTTGGATACGAGAGCTCACGCACGACAGCAAACTCAGCAAATTCAATGCTGCTGATCTTAAAATTTCTTCGCTGCAAAATTTTAATGATTTGCTCATGCAAACCCTATAGTTGAAGTATGTTTGTACGCAGTAGCGTTATCAGGAAGATGTCCAACGTTAAAAAAAGTGAGAGCTGTTGAGTTATTTTTTTGCAAATACACTTAGGTTAACAATCAAATTATCCGACAAAACCAAACTATTACCGCCCACCTTAAAATCACGGCGGTTGATAGTAAACTCACCCAAAAACATATATCCATCTGGCTTTTCAACTACCCTAAAAGGGAAGCTCAGTAATTTGGTGATGCCTTTTATCGTAATATTTCCTTCCATTTTAAAAACAGCCGGATTATTGGTTGCTAATATTTTTGTTGAAGTAAACTGCAAACGTGGATGTTTGGCAACATCAAAATATTCTTCTTTTTTTAAGTGAGTATCTCTTGTTCCATTGTTGGTATTGATGGTAGTTGCATCAGCACTTACCGTAAAAGAAGCAGTTGCTAAACCAGCAGGATTAAAGGTTATTTTTCCCTGCAATCCTTTCATTGAACCGTCCACTTTTAATCCAAAATTTTTAATAGTAAATTTTACCGATGAAGCAGCATCAACAGGCGCCAATATTTGCGCTGGCAGGCCGACGACTACAAAATTTACGATTAATAAAAAGAGTATTTTTTTCATGATTTTTTTATGTTTCATTATCCGATAAAAGTACGCCGACGAAAGCTCCGCTAAGTTTTAATGGTATCTTGACAACTGAGCCTTGAGTAAGTTACTAACGTTCAGCTAATGTTATGTTAAGCATTAAAGCAACCGTGTTTTTTAACGCCAAACTTCAAAATTTTCTTAACGTCTTTTTTATGAGGCCTATATAGAACAAGCGGCTATTTTTTATTATCCAAAAATTATTGCAGTTGCGTAATTCCAACAACCCATCCGGTTTACTTTTTAGACGATTGTATAAGTGCTGCAAATACTTTTGCGGCGAGATTTTTTAATAAAGAAGCGGCATTGTTCGTTGCAGTTTCTATACTGATTGAATCATCCGCCAAACCAACTGCAGAAAGCAAGCCCAGTTCATCTGTTTGTTGTTGATTGATAGCCACCTCGCCACATAAAGCAATCACCGGAATCCGGTACTGATTGGCAAGCTTTACAATATGTGCAACCACCTTACCGCAAAGGCTTTGAGCATCCAGCTTACCTTCGCCCGTTATTATTAAATCACAATCTTTTAATTGCGCTTTAATCGATGATCTTTCAATTAACAATTGTGCACCGGAACTAACCCTTACATCAAAATAAGCCATCAACCCGGCTGCAACTCCACCAGCTGCACCTGCTCCTGAGAAACCATCTATATCTTTTCTGGTTTGCGATTGTACAATGCGGACAAAATTTTGTAGCCCTTTATCTAAAACGAGGATGTCTTTTAAACTGCCGCCTTTTTGAGCGGCGTAAACAAAGGCAGCGCCAGTTTCCCCTGATAAAACATTCTCTACATCAGCGGCAATTTCAAAATTAATATCCGGCATTATTGCAGGAAGAATAACTGCGTTTATATATTGAAGACTTTCGCCATTGGGCGTTAATACATTTGCAGCCTTATCCAATAACTTAAAACCCAATGCAGCCAAAATACCCGTACCGGCATCATTGGTTGCACTTCCTCCAAGGCCTAGTAATATTTTTTCGGCGCCTTTATCAATTGCATGTTTTATCTGCACGCCTGTGCCAAAAGTGGAAGTTAGCAAAGGGTTACGTTCCTGTTCGCTCAACAATAATAAACCACTTGCCGCTGCCATTTCTATGATGGCTGTTTTACTGTGAGTATCCCACTGGTACGATGCATCCATTGGCCGCATCAGCGGATCAACCGTTTTGCAGGTAACCGTTTGCGTACCCAGGTAATATTGAAGCACTGTGGCAAAGCCATCACCACCATCAGCCATGGGAAATTCCATCACATCTGCACTGGCATCTACCTGCCTGATACCTGCTGCAATGCAGTTGCAGGCGGCTTCGCTGCTAAGACTGCCTTTAAACTTATCTGCCGCAACAAGAATTTTCATTGCTACCGGTTAACCCCATTTAAAATTATTGGTTGACTACATTTTGTCGCTTCGCTTTTATAAATCCCTGGATGTTCGCAACCGTTATCTCCAGCATTCTGCGTCTTGCTTCAAACGACATCCATGCATTGTGGGGCGTAATAATACAGTTGGGTAGCCCAACCAGGGGATTTGATTTTGCCGGCGGTTCTGTGCTGAGTACATCGAGGGCAGCACCTGCAATTCTATGCTGTTGCAAGGCCTGCGCTAAATCTTTTTCGTTGATTAAAGTACCTCTTGCCGTATTAATTAAAAAAGACGATGGCTTCATCAATTCCAATATTTCTTTGTTGACAAAGGCATGGTTTTCGCTGGTTTGCGAGCAATGCAGGGAAACCACATCGCTTTGCATAAACAACTCATACAGGTTTACGGGTTTGGCTGCAGCTACTTTTTCTTTACCACCAAAATAAATAACCTGCATACCAAATGCTTTCGCAATAGCAGCCACCTGCCCGCCAATTTTACCCATGCCGATTATGCCCAATATTTTATCTTTTAATTCAATGATAGGCTTGCGGCTGTAACACCAATCCTTTGCTACAGCCCATTCTCCATTGGCAACACTTGCAGCATTTATGCCTACATGGTTGGTTAGCTGGAGTATTAGGCTAAAGGTATGTTGCGCCACAGACGAGGTGCCATAGCCTGGTACATTACACACCAAAACACCCTTTTTTTTTGCTGCTGTAATATCTACATTATTATAGCCGGTGGCAGTAACCGCAATCATTTTTAATTGGGTTGCAGTATTTATAACGGCTGCATTAATAATAGTTTTATTGGTCACAATTACAGCGGCATTAAAGCACCTATCAATAACTTCTACCTGGTTGGTTCTATCATAATATTGCATGCTGCCCAATGCCTCAATGCCTTGCCAGCTAAGGTCTCCGGGGTTAAGTGTAAAGCCATCCGTAATTACAATTTCCATATTTTTTATTTTCAACTGATAACCTTATTAAAAACTATGTTGTAATAATAAGATGTGCCTGCCATGTTTTCTAAAAAAAACGAGGTAACTTTTTATTCCTGCTACATAAAAATAAAGTAATTTGAGGCATTCAAAAAAATGATTGCATAATACCAACTTAAATATGAAAAAAACAAAAAAGCTACCAACAACCACCAACGATTCCAGAAGGAATTTTCTTAAAAACGGGATTATTGCTTCTGCAGGATTTTTTATTGTGCCTCGCCACGTATTAGGTGGCCCGGGGTTTACCGCACCCAGCGACCGGCTGATTGTTGCCGGCATAGGCGCCGGCGGAAAAGGCGAAAGTGACCTCGCCAGTTTTTTCAAAAGTGGTAAAGCCGACATTGGCTTTTTATGCGATGTAGATGACAGGCAAGCTGTAAAAAGCAGGAATAGTTTTCCCAAAGCCAAATACTACAAAGACTTTAGGGAGATGCTGGATAAAGAGCATAAAAACTTTGATGCAGTTAGTGTTTCCACACCCGATCACACACATGCGGTTGCTGCGATGGGTGCCATGCAATTAGGAAAACATGTGTATGTACAAAAGCCATTAACGCATGATATTTACGAGGCCCGTATGCTTACCAAAGCTGCTCATCAATACAAAGTAGTAACACAGATGGGTAACCAGGGCTCGTCTGGTGATGGCGTAAGACAATTGCAGGAATGGTACAATGCAGGTACTATCGGAAATGTACACACCATTTATTGCTATACCGACAGACCCATCTGGCCACAGGGAGTACCAATTCCAAAAAATTCTTCCCCCATTCCCGGCGGACTTGATTTTGATTTGTGGCTGGGCACCGCACCTATGAGAGATTATTTTGAAGGCATATTGCCTTTCAACTGGCGAGGCTGGTGGGATTACGGAACCGGTGCGTTGGGCGATATGGCCTGCCATATTATGTCGCCTGCTTTTGCTGTAATGGGATTGGGTTATCCAACCAGTGCAGAATGCAGTGTGTCTACAAAATACATTGAAAACTGGAACAAGGCATACTATCCCGAGAGCGGTCCAATCTCTTCTCATATCACCTTAAATTTTAAAGGACAGAAAGGTAAGCCGGATATTGAATTGCACTGGATGGATGGCGGAATTCAACCATCAAGACCAGCAGAATTAGGTGCAAATGAAATAATGGGCGATGGTGGAAACGGCATTCTTTTCCTGGGTACAAAAGGAAAAATGATGGCAGGTACTTATGCCATCAATCCCCAATTATTACCCACATCAAAAACAAGCACCATAAAAGTGCCAAAAACATTGGCCCGGGTAAAAAATGGCGAGGGTGGTCATTATACCGCATGGGTAGAGGCTGCCATTGCAGGCTATGGCAGTAATGAGGCAAAAGCCTTAAGCTCACATTTTGATATTGCAGGACCGCTTACAGAAAGTATATTGATGGGTAACCTTGCCATACGCAGTTATGATATTCAAAGGCAAAATAAAAACAATAAGAACGAATTCGATTATCCGGGCAGGGGCATCAAATTGTTGTGGGACGGACCAAATATGAAAGTGACCAATTTTGACGAAGCCAACCAGTTTGTGAAAAGAACTTACAGGGATGGCTGGAGTTTAGGCGTTTAAAAAATGCGTTGATTTTATTCCTGCATAAAAGAAACGTTGCTGCAAAATAAACAGGCGTCAGTTTAAAAAAATACCGGTTGAATTCAACCGGTATTTTTTTAAATATTCTTAGCCA
>JANPNY010000142.1:0-4345 GCA_031427745.1 Chitinophagaceae bacterium
GTTGTTGTATTCATTGCGTTGGTCAACACAAACGAGGGTGTAGCGGTTGGCAAACTGTTTGGATTGGTATTAACGTCTATCCAGCTTTTTGAACAGCCCGTACCAATCACTGCCAATAATGCAATGAAGCAGAATGATTTATATTTCATATTGAATGATTTTTTATACATGTTAAAAAGGTCTTAGAATGTTAGGTTTAAATTAAAACCGTATTGACGTGTAGGTGGGGTCTGTAAAGTATTATTAATACCAATTCCATTACCCGTTGTAAAGCTAAACTCCGGATCTGTATAGAAGTTTGATTTGTCTACAATAGTAAATAGATTTCTACCATATAAAGAAATACTGGCTCCAGAGAAAATCTTTGTTCTACCGATTAAACTTGCAGGTAGGTTATAAGAAAGATTTACATCCCGCATTTTAATAAACCAACCCGGAGTGGTAAAATTCTCAGAAATTCTGCGATAATGAGATACCCACAGTTCATATTCAGATTCCTGCGCTTGTAAAGAAGTATTAGGTATTACTTTACCGCTACCATCTAAATAAGCAGAATTAGGGAATACGTGTGGAGTTCTTTCTTCGGTCCATTTTCCAGAACCTGTAAATGTCATCTGGCGACCAAGATCACTGAAAATAACGTTTCCACCGCGGTATTCAAAGTTAAATGCAAGGCTAAAATCACCATAAGATAAACGTGAAGTTGCACCAACTATATGACGTGGCAAAGTACCACCCCTGTTGGTTAATGCCACATCTCTTAATGGATAACCAGTAACAGGATCCACCAACCTTTGACCAGAACCATCCGGTGCATACTTGTAGCCATCTGTTTTTAAGATAGGGAAACGTAGATCTTTTATTACATTGGTGTTGGCATAGCTGTAGCCACCCAATTGAAACTGAGTAATACCGGGATATAAATCAACCACTTTATTATCGTTATAAGAATAACGAACACCCAGTTCCCATTTCAATTTAGTTTTTTGAATAACCTGCACTTTTAAATCTGCCTCGTAACCCCAGTTTTTAGCCTCACCTACATTTATTAACAGGTTAGAGAAAACCGGTACTATTCGGAACCTTTACAGTTAGTACCTGTCCTTTTGAAGTTTGTGTGTATGCAGATACATCCAGGCTAACTCTGCTTTTAAACATTTGAAATTCACCACCTACCTCAAAAGAGGTAACAAACTCAGGTTTTAGGTTTGCATCTGGCAGTGTATTTCCAACAGATAAACCAACAGTGTTGCCATAAGGAAATCCATTACCATTTGGATAATTAAGATCTAACCCATATAAAGGAATATTATCATTACCATTCCTATTGTAGTTCACTCTTAATTTAGCATAGTTTAATGTATTGCTTTTTAATACAGGGAATGCATCAGTTGGAATAAATGAAAGTGCTACACCATAATACGGATATGAGTAAGCGCTTGTGGGCCTTGTAGATTTATAAAATCTTGATGTAACATCATAACGGAATGTTCCGTTTATGATCAACCAATTTTTATAACTTGTAGTAAGATCAGCATAATAACCATACTTACGCTCCAATGTATTTGCTTCACCACCGGTTAATTCTCCTTGTCTGTTTGAAACATTGTAAACACCAGGAACTACAATTGAGTTGGAGTTTACGGCTAATTCTTTGGTACTCCTTTGGTAAATACTTGAACCCAATGTTAATTTATTGGAGAAAACACCAAAGTCTTTATCGAAACGTAATTGAAATTCATTGTTGATAACATTTTCTGTTTTTGAATAATCACTAACAGCACCCAAATTATCAGTACCGGCACGATCAATACCGTCGTAATCATTTGCAAATTCCCAGGGAGCTGGAACATAAGCAGAGTTTTTGGCCCAATCTGAATATAGAAATTTACCTGTGGTGCTTTTCTGTGTGCGGGAATTATTCATTACGCCCAAACGATTATAAAGAGCTAACCATTTAGTGGCTTTGTAGTTTAAATCAAAATTACCCTGAAGGTTGGCATCAGTATATTTTGTACGGTTATTGTCTTTATTGAAATAGGGATTATTATAATAATCGTTGTAATAGCCATTTGGATTAGCAAATTTATTGGTTTGCCAATCTCTTAAATTTGTCAAGGGAATGTTAGCGGCCTGGTTGATAAGATCATTGTAAAAATCAAAAGTTGTTCTGTCATAACTTGCCTGTACATAGGAAGCTGTAAAACCAACATTTAGTTTATTGTATTCTTTTGTAGAAGCAATCCTTACACTATTGCGATCACTTTTATCTAATGGAACAATACCACTTATCCTGTTATTCTCTAAAGACATATAATAAGAACTGGTAGCATCTCCACCCTGGAAACTTACCTGGTTATTAAGTGTATTGCCTATATCAAAAGCTTTGCGTCTTGTATTTTCTATTGCAGCATATGGTAAAATGTTTTTGCTCCCATCTTCCAATACACGGCCAATAATTCTATCTTCTCCATTAAAAGCATCGCCATATTGCTGGTTCTCAAAAGGACGCCAGTTGTCTTTCATTCTTTCTAAATAATCTGTCTTGTATCCAGATTGGCCAAATGAAGTAGCATAGTGCGAACCGTTACCATATTTATCCTGAAACTTAGGAAGAAAACTAATTTGATCAAAATTGGTTGACAATGCATAGGCAACTTTTAATTTACCTTTTGCACCCTTTTTTGTAGTAATTACAATGGCACCATTAATACCGGCAGATCCATACAGTGTTGCAGCCTGGCCGCCTTTTAAAATGGTAACATTTTCAATATCATTTGGGTTGATAATAGACAACACGGTTTGAGTGGTTTGCATACCATCCAGTACTACCAGTGCTTCGTTATTACCTGTTAATGAACGGTATCCACGTAACACAACCTTAACCTGAGGGTCAACGCTGTTATTTACATTGTAAACTGCTAAACCAGATACTTTACCAGATAATGCCTGTGCCAATTGAGGTGAACGTCCTACGTTTACATCTTCATTGGATATTTTAGCATAGGAATACCCAATATCTCTTGATTTTTTACGGATTCCCTGTGCAGTTACAACTACCTCTTCCAGTTTATTTTCTTTTGAAAAAAGTGAAATGGTCATCGACGATCCTGCACCTACTTTGGCGGTGCTTAGTCCAAAATCGATGGAAGTAATAGTAAGCACATCACCCGTTTGTGCATTAATTTGAAAATTTCCATTTGCATCTGCAGCTACTGCTGCGCCACTTTTGGCTTTAACGGTTGCTCCCGGAACAGGAGCACCTTTCGAATCAGTTACTTTACCCGAAATCAGTCGGGTCTGTGCTGAAACGAGTCCAATCGATAGCACAAATACTATCATTATAGCCATAATTTTTCTCATGTGTGAATAGATTTTAGTTTTTTGTCTGAATGAATAATAAAGAGAGCGAATTTAACAATAATTTAATAAGAAGACCTTAAGTTGAATAGATTTGCTGCATTTTTATAATAAAAAGTTAATTTTTTAATAATTTCTAATGATTGGTTGGGTTTGCTATTTTTTTGTTAATGATTATGGTATTTTTTTAGGCATGGGTTATAAAAAAAGAAGCAGAAAAAAAATTCATTCTGCTTAAAGTATAAAAACAGGCAATTATAATTCTGACAACGGGTAATTTCTAATGTTTTTATGTTTTAGAAATGGGCCCAAAAGACTGCGTTAGGCTTTATCCCTCTAGAGTTGGCAAAAAAGAATACTTAACTAAATGCTGGATTAGCATTGTTACATTAACAGCAAAATAATTTTTCGCTACTCATTATTTTGCAAGAAAACAACTAAAATAATGACGTTAAAAAAAGTTTGGTAGATTGAAAAAATTGTTTCGCATAATTTCAATCACGCCGTTAGGTGAACAGAGGAAATGAGGCAGCTAACCCGGTTACCAGTAAAAGTGAAACCGATAATTTTTAGCATCTAATGTTTTTTTGCACCTTTTATTATAATTTATCGGCTGTATAAATTGCAGTTTTTAAATTTATCTGCAATTTGTGGAAGATTTTTTTAAACTTATTTTCATCAAAACCTTTATTAAATAAGCAATCTATACTTATTGAGGCTAGACTAGGTGGTAATAAGCAACTGTTTAAACAGAACAAGAAAAACACAGAGAGCGGCCTACTATTTGTATGATAATTTATAATTGACCAGCTAAATTTTGAAGGTATGCCATTTATCGGCTTTCAGAGATATAACCTCTAAAAGAAATAGATTGCCTGGAATTGTCGGTCACATATAAATAGGTGGCACCATCTTTATAAATAGAAATTTTTAGCACATTATGATCTCTTACATTTTGTGGTACTACACTTATATCAAACCCACC
>JANPNY010000143.1:0-6128 GCA_031427745.1 Chitinophagaceae bacterium
TGTCACTAAGTTTTATGAAACATTGATAAGAAGTATCCTTTGCCTCCATAGCTTCATCCTTCAAATTTTGTCCATTCGCAAAATTCAAGTATCCCATTAAAACAAAAAACAATAAAACGCTTCTTTTCATATTTTTACTCTATTAAAAATCATCCCCTATTATCTGGAGTTATAAACATCAATGGCTTTCTCTAGATATTCTTCACAGCCTTGCCACGTTTTTTTATTCCAACTACAATATTTAAGAATGTCTACCGCAGGTTGATAATCTGATATATATTTTTCAAGTAGTTTTAAACTGAAAATTTCTACATCCCCGTCTTCCCCTTTTTGGATTAAATGCCTTGTATGTATCCATTGAAATTCGACAACTCTTCTATCATCAATCTTCTCTGCATCCATTGGTTGTTTATACAGATTAATCTTCCCATGTTTTAACCTTACAATCATGTGTTTTTTTGAATCAGCTCTGCTAAAATAAATACCTTGATACTGATAGCCGACAATATCTTTAAAGTCATATTCGGTTCCACCAATTGATATTGTGCCGGTAATTTTATCATACACATAATTCTTAATTAAATTAACATTTGATATTTTTCCTTCAACCTTTTTCCCATCCACTAAATCAATATAGTCCGGCAATGATTTATTCACTGAAGCTGTATCAGACGGAAAATGGTACACGTTTTCTTTTTGCGCAACACCAATGTTGACAAAATAGAATGTTGCAATTGAAAGTATTAAAAAAAATTTAAGCATGCATTATATAGTATAATTTTTGATTTAAATCTATCCTTTCACCGCCTGTCTTGCAAACAATACCCATCTGTTACTTTTCTTTACCCATACTTCCAATACCCTTAATCGAAAGTTAGTGCTTATTCCTTTTAATGTGGCTGCAACCTGGGCTACAAAACGAACATTTGCCATTGCCCCGTTTGAAGTAATTGTTATACTATCTTCTTTATAATCCTGGTAACTAATATATCCAGTTTCCAGGTCTTTTATTAGATCAGTTTTTGTTTCAATCCAGCCATTGCTATGCCCGTAACTCAAAGCCTTATCAGTTTGCTGGTTTATAGAAACTGTATTTTTATTTACCAATGCCTGGTGAAATTCTTTTACAGTTGCTGTTAATTTTTCTTCATCTGTAGTTTGGGTAAAAGCCGCAGACGAAGCAAGTAAAAAAATGATACCTAGTAATAATCTCATGATTTCAATTTTGCCATTAGCATCCTCATTGGGTGCAATGTTCTTGTAAATGGATTTAAAACCAACCCTAAAGATTCCAATGTAGTGGCTCCCAATAAAGGTTCATCTCCTTCCTCACCGTATACAACCGGTGCCGGCCCTCCTTCCCCTTCCAATTCAAAATATGCACTGCACACTTTCCGTTTTAAAACCGTTCCATCGGCTAAAGAAAAACTCATTTCTTTATAGGGTTCAATATCTAACTGATCTAATATTTTACCGGGAACCAAACTGTAAATTGCTCCACTGTCAACCAAAAAATTTACGTCCGCAAATTTTTCAGATTTGCGATGCTCCCTTACTTTTAATATGGCGTTGGTGATGCCCATTTTTTATTTTCGCAGTTCTATTTTTTCAGAAACTCCTGATCCGTTTTCAATTAAGTTATTCCAGTTAACCAATAGTTTTGGCTTGTGTAAACTCGCCCATTCTACTACCAAACCAATTGCTTTGGGTGGTAGATAACCCGTTTCAACACCAAAATCGTCAATCCTCACCTGAGCCGAATATTCTCCGTAATATGCATGAAAGTGCGGAGGCACATGATCTCCAAAATACATTTTAATGACTATACCGTAAAAACTGCTTATCACTGGCATATTCTTCAAAGCTTTTGTTGACCAATCTTAAGTAGAATGAATCGGGATCCATATCAATTTCTTCATTCCACTCTAATTTTTTATTATCTGTTATTTTAAATAATCTAAAATTATTTTCATCCTCCCAGTAAACAAAAACTCCTTTTCCTTTCCACGGCTTTAAATCAATAATCCCTTCTATCCCATCCTCAAATATCACCTTCAGTTTGTAATCGGGTAATGCAATAGCAGAAATTAAATATGGTATCATATTGATCATGTATCAATTCAATTGTCCTGATTTTAACCTGCACTCTTCAATAATTGCATCTACTTTTTCTTTAGTTAAATGCTCCCTGTAATGCTTACCCAACTGCATCAAAGGGGCATAACCACAAGCGCCTAAACACTCTACAGTTTTTAATGTAAACAAGCCATCGGTAGTAGTTTCACCTACCTTGATGTTTAATTTTTCTTTGATGTAGTCAATAATATTGTCGCTGCCGTTAATCATACATGGACCTGTTTGGCAAACTTCAAACAGGTATTTGCCTACTGGTTTTAAATTATACATGCTATAAAATGTAGCTACTTCATACACTTCAATAGGTTCAATATTTAGCAAGGACGCCACATAATCCATCACCGGGGTATCAAGCCAACCATTAAATTCTTCCTGCGCCAAATGCAATATTGGTATCAATGCGCTCTTCTGCTTACCGGCAGGGTAACGAGAAATAATGTCGTTAACCTTGTCAAGTTTATCCTGAGAAAATGTCATCCTATTTTTAATTTATTACGTTCTTTCAATATTTTCACATCCAATATATCCTGATCTCTGCCAGCCTTTTCTTTATTAATCAACAATTCGCTGTATCCAATAAAATTCGTAGGGACACCATTCATTTTTACTATCCTTTTATTTTTGTATGCAGTATTAAAATCGATGCCATTTAAATCATTCAAAATATCTATCCGAATTGGAGAATAGCCCAACTGGGCTATCATATTATCTTTTAAAAAATCCTCTGCTTTTAAATTAAGAGACTCAAAACCAAAATCTTTTAAAATAATTAGCATTTTTTCAGCATTTTTTTCTGTTTTATTGATACAAACATCCAAATCTTTTGTAGTCCTTGGATAACCATGAATACTTACAGCAAAGCCCCCAATCACTAAATACTCTAATTCATATTTATTACAAAGACTTATAAAATCTTCAAAATCCTTTTGAAATTCAGGAATTTTGTTTTTCATGATTTTGCCATTTTATAATCTTCGCTACTTTTTCAATTTTCGGTAAATCATTTACTTTCCCATTAAAATAATTCAATCTCCGCAGGTCAAAACATTCTTTTAATAATTCTTCTGCACTTAAGTCGGCATAATACCGGTTGTCATTTTCTTCTGCTTCTTTATAAGTCACAAAATTAACCACCATTTTTATATCTCTGTTTATAGGCATTTTGGTAATTTATAAATTATGCATCCAATTCTCCTGCAATCAAATTTAAACTACTCATTGTTATCACTGCATCACTTAGCATACCTCCTTTTGTTAACTCGGGATAGGCCTGGTAGTAAATAAAACAAGGCCGGCGAAAATGAAGCCTGTAAGGCGTTCTACCGCCATCGCTGATAATATAAAATCCCAGTTCGCCATTGGCGGCTTCTATCGATGAGTACAATTCTCCTGCGGGGATATCGGTTTCTCCCATGATGATTTTAAAATGGTAAATAAGGGCTTCCATTTTCGTATACACATCCTTCTTCTCCGGCAAATAATAGGCTGGAACATCTGCATGAAATACATCCGCATCGGTACCTTTAAATTCCTGCACTTTTTTATAGGCCTGGTTGATGATGCTAAGACTCTCCCACATTTCTTCGTTGCGAACCAAAAAGCGATCGTAACAATCGCCGGTTGTTCCCACCGGGATTTTAAAATCAAAATCTTCGTAAGAACTATAAGGAGTGTGTACCCTTACATCGTAGTCCACACCAGTTGCCCTAAGGTTGGGTCCGGTAAACCCGTAGTTCATCGCTCTTTCGGCAGTAATTGCGCCGCAACCAATGGTGCGATCCATAAAAATTCTATTACGAGTAAAAAGTGTTTCAAATTCTTTTAATTGCTTAGGATATGTAGCTAAGAATTTTTCGAGTTTTTCAAACGCTGTATTTGTGAAATTCCTTTCAAAACCGCCAATACGCCCAATATTAGTAGTAAGACGGGAGCCACATACTTCTTCATATATTTCATAAATTAATTCACGGAATTGCATCAGGTATAAAAATCCGGAGTAGGCACCACTATCCACACCAACAATCGAATTACAAATCAGGTGATCCGAAATTCGTGACAACTCCATAATAATAATTCGCAGGTAGTCGACTCTTTTAGGTGTTGTAACTCCCAGTAATTTTTCGCAGGTGAGGTGCCATCCCATATTGTTAAGAGGCGATGAGCAGTAATTAAGCCTGTCTGTAATAGGCGTAATCTGGTACAACGGCCTGCGTTCTGCCAGCTTCTCAAAAGCCCGGTGAATATAGCCTACCGTAGATACTGCAGAAAGAATCCGTTCGCCATCCAGCTCCAGAATATTTTGAAAAACTCCGTGCGTTGCAGGGTGTGTAGGACCAAGATTTAAAGTAGTAGTTAGTTTTTCAATACTTCCTTCAGGTAAAACAATGTGTTCACTTTGAGACATGAATTTTTTTATTTTTTTGTAACCAACATTTATTCATCATTCAACCGCATTGGCGTCGCACTCTTTTGCTGTATATCATTATTGAGCAATAAGCAGGCATTATCTTCCAAACATATCATCATCTTTATCTACCCTGCTCTGATCTTCCAATGGGAATTCTTTTCGCATAGGAAAATAATCCATCTCATCCACATTTAAAATTCTTATTAAATTGGGATGGCCAACAAAATTTACCCCAAAGAAATCGTACGTTTCCCTTTCCATAAAATTAGCCGATTGGTATAATGCTGTTGCGCTGAATACAGATGGATTTTGAATATCCAGAAATACTTTAAACCGTATACGCACATTATCTGTAAGGTTGTGCAAATGATAAACAACGGCAAGTTCTTCTCCTCTACGATCCGGGTAATGTACCGCTTGTAAATCTGTAAGAAAGCGGAATTTTAAAACTTCATCATCAAACAAAAATTGCAACACTTTTAAATTGAAATCTTTGGGTGCAGAAAAAGTAAGCATACCATAAGGCTCCTGCCAATCTGTAAGAGCATCACCAAATTTTTCGGTTAGCTTTTTCTGTATAGTTTCGTTTGTCATAACCACAAACCCTAATAGGGGCCTTGATTCGTTTAGATTTATTAAATAACCAATCCACCTCTGGGGGCGAAAGGGGCTTTTATTGTATGCCGTAAACAGCCATCAATTCTTTGTATTTATCTCCATTTCTTCTTCTTAAACTTTCCTGTCCTACTAAATCCTGGATCTTTAAAAATCCATCCAAAATAGCCTCCGGCCTTGGTGGGCAACCGGGCACATATACATCTACCGGTATTATTTGGTCGATGCCCTGTAACACAGAATAAGTGTCGAAAATACCTCCGCTGCAGGCACAGGCTCCAACCGATAGAACCCAACGTGGTTCTGCCATTTGTAAATAAACCTGCCTCAACACCGGACCCATCTTTTTTGATATCGTTCCCATTACCATCAATAAATCGCATTGGCGTGGAGAAAAACCAACCCTTTCGCTACCAAATCGGGCTAAATCATAATGGCTGGCCATAGTAGCCATAAATTCAATACCACAGCAACTGGTTGCAAATGGTAAAGGCCAGATAGAATTTTTGCGGGCAAGCCCTACCACCTTTTCTAATGACGTCGCCATAAACCCATCGCCCATCATGCCTTCTGGTGGCTCTACTGTTTTTAATTTTGTATTGAACTGTACAGGACGCATTATTTTTTTATTTGAAAATTTAAAATTACACCGTTTGAAAATCTATGGTTCTAAAACAACTTTTTAGGTAGATTGTTTCCCAGTGCAAACAGTCATCTTTGTACATTAACTTAATCTTCCCAATCCAAAGCTCCTTTCTTAATGATGTAAATGAAACCGGAAATAAACAAGCCCACAAACATCGCTACTGCTAAAAATCCATTCCAACCTAATTCCCTGAAATTAACTGCATAAGGATAAAAGAATATTACCTCTACATCAAACAAAACAAAAAGCCGCACAATACAGCCTGTTCGCCGAACAAATCTGTCTCGGTCTCTTCGCGGAAATTGGTTTCGATCACACCGCCGC
>JANPNY010000144.1:0-2453 GCA_031427745.1 Chitinophagaceae bacterium
CTGTTAAAAATATTTACAGCAATATTGGGTTTGTAATTGATACCCGTTTCGGTTTCGAGTTTATTTTTTATAGCAGCAGATAAATTGATTTGCTGAAAAACTTTGCAATACAGCTTCTTTAGTAAAATTGTAAAGCTGGTAATCGTAGACATACAAATGAAAATCCTGCTGGGTAAAGCCAAGGCTGCCGGATATTTCGTTGGTGGGTGTAAAATAACTGCCTGCGGCTTTGATATTCATACCAGAATAATCCTGGTTTTTAATTGGCCCTTTAGAAGATATATAATCTGCATAAACATTTACCAATGCATTTTTTCCATCACCAAAACTAAAGCCTGCATTGATGTAAGGCGTTGAATAATTTCCAAAACCGGCCTTCAAAAAGTTTCTTATACCCAGGTTAAGTGAAGTATCCTGCGTAAGTGCCAAAGGTTTTAAAGAGCCGGGCTGATACGTGTAAAATAGATTTTGCGATGGTATATTATAAGGCATTAAAACCCTTGCCGTATCCGCTGTAAGATTGGTGGCTGAAAAGTTTATTTTAACTGCATTCCGCAACACAGGTTTGTAGCTGGAAGTGATATCTACCGTTTGCTTTTTTGTGCTGTCTTTTTGCGCTACAGCTGGTGCTATACTGCAACAGCTAATGGATATGAAAAAGAAATATTTTATAGTACGCTTCATAATTTGCTTTAATAGTGTTGGCCTGTTTTTAGTGCGGCTTAAATTTTGGAACTAAGTTTTTCTTCTTCTTTTGCTTTGGCTAATTTTTCCTGCGCAATGATTTTTAACTCTGCAATAGCAGCATTAAGCGCTACACTTTCGTAGGTAGCTTTTGCATTGAAATAATCTTTTTGCTGTAAAAAAACATCGCCCAATAAAATGTACGATTTGGTAACCCAATAATCGTAACTGCTGGTTTCCCTGATTACTGCCTGGGCTGCTTTTTCTGCGGCTGTAAAGTTGTTCAAACTAAATTGACAGCTCGCTATTTCATACCTTGCTTCTGCACCCCATGCAGATTTATTTATGCTTGCACAAGACTTAAATGCTGTAATAGCACCGGCAAAATCATTGCTCGCCTGCAACGATTTGCCCAGCACCAGGTTGGCAACCGATTTATCATCTGTACTAATTCCTTTTTTTGCCAATAACTCTTTGGCCACATCGTTTGCCTGTTCATAATCTTTCAATTGATAAAAGCAGCGGACCAGTCCCCTCAATGCTTCCAGCTGGTTTTCCTGGTTAATTGCACCGGCCTTTAAAGCAGTAAAATATTTTTTGGCGCTGCCAAAATCTTTTATTTCAAAATAGGCAATTCTTGCCGCAGCCAACGTGGCTTTTTCAAAATATTTGCTGAGACCTTTATTGCTTACGTTGCCATAACTGTTAAGCGCATTGGTCCAGTCTTTTGATTTTGTATAACATTCGCCACGGAAGAAATTTGCTTCTAAAGCAAAGGCACCGGAGGGATATTGAGAAAGATAATTATTGAACCCTGCAAGAGCAGCTGCACAATCACTGCTGTTGTATTTTATTTCCGCTGCAGTGTAGGTAAGCGAATCCGCTTCGCTCACAGAAATATTTTTCCCGTTCTTGCGCATTAACTCAACATACTCATTGGGTCTGCCATCTTCCACATAAATATTTTTGATATTATCCAATGCTTCATCAGCCTCTGCAGATTGTGGATATTGCTGAATCAATGTTTGGTAGTTGCTAAGCGCATCAGCATTTTTATTCAAATTATAATAACTAAGACCCAGCTTTAAGTAGGCAGCCGGCTTAATGCCACCGGCATTGCTTAGGATCAAAATGTTTTTAAGATAGGTAATGGCTTCTGTAAATTTTTCTTCTGCCATATAGCTGTTGGCAATTTCCATATTGGCATCCGGCACTAAACTGCTTTTAGGATATTGGCGGATAAGATTGTTTAAAGTAGTTATTTTATTTGCCGCTGTTTTAACACCGGCAATCATTGCCTTTTGAAATAAGGCATAATCACTTTGCGGCAAAGCATTGTTCAGTACATTATCGTACATCGCATTTGCTTTTGTAAAATCCTTGTTCATAAAATAGCAGTCGGCGCTGCGGATGTAGGCATCCTGTTCTAATGTGGTTGCGGTGGTATTTGCTTTAGCAATTGGTTCAAAATAAATTACGGCCTGTTTGTAATTTTCTTTCCTTAACCAGCTATAACCAAGGTTGTACTTTGCAGTGAGCGGATTAGCCTCGCCCTGTGCACCGACGCCACTTTGGAGGTAGGTTGATAAAAACTTTACGGCATCATCATAACCGGCGGTTCTAAACGCAATTTCACCTTTCCAGAAATGGGCATATGCTGTAACGGAAGAATTTGGTAGCTGAATGATCTTTGTAAATAACTCATCCGCCTTCAAAATCTGCTGGTCGTTCATATATTCAACTGCCCTGCCATATAATATTCTTGGATA
>JANPNY010000145.1:0-3342 GCA_031427745.1 Chitinophagaceae bacterium
AGTTATCATCGGAATAATTGGAGTGCTGTGGGTTGTTAAGGCCAGTTTTTACCAACCTATCGGCAATGTGCTCACCGGGTTGAGTATTGTAGGCGCTGGTCTTGCATTGGCTGCCAAGGAAAGTTTAGAAAACCTGATTGCCTCTTTCATCATCTTTTTTGATAAACCTTTTTTTACCGGTGACCTTGTAAAGGTAAATGCTGTTATTGGTGTGGTGGAGCATATTGGCTTAAGGAGTACAAGAGTACGTACGGGAGAAAAAACATTGATTACAATACCCAACAAACAAATGGTAGACTCCATGGTAGACAACTGGAGTATGCGTACCGGAAGGCGTGCAGAAATCAAGCTGGACCTGCATCCGCAAACCAATGCGGCAACCCTTGAAAAATTTATTGAACATACCGGTCAATTGCTGGAATCCAACAAATCAGTCATTGATTCTTACAACGTATCATTGAAAGATATCAGCAGAAACGGCGTATCGGTAGTGGTAGAATATTTTACATCTCCCATATCACTCAGCGAATTTGATGCTTTAAAACAGGATTTATTATTGTCTCTTAAAAAGGAAATGGAACAGGATGAAATTGAGATGATGGTAGGGAATATGCCAGGATGATGGAATAAATAAGGGATTGCTCTCCTTCACAGCTTAAAACAAAACACGCTAACACTTAAAAGAGCAAAATACTATGTCCCGTTTCGGGAACTTTTCTTAGCTTTGACAAAACTCTAAAAGTTGAGAATTATTGCGAAGAAAATTTTAAGAGATTTTTGGGAGGCACATCCAGACAGTGAACAGCAATTAAAAGCTTGGTTTCAAGAAACATCAAAAGCAGAATGGACAAGCCCCAATAAAATTAAAATAGAGTATTTAAGTGCAAGTTTTTTAACTGACAACAGAGTGGTTTTTAATATTAAGGGTAATCATTACAGGCTGATTGTGAAAATTAATTACGACTATAAAATGATTTGGATTCGATTTATTGGAACCCATGCCGAATATGATAAGATCAACGCTAAAATAATTTAGAATGAATATTAAGCCGATTAGAACTAAAAAAGATTATGAGCAAGCACTTGCCAGGCTTGAAGTGATTTTTGATTCAAAAAGGGGGACAGATGAAGGCGACGAATTGGAAATATTAGGAATGTTAATTGAAAACTACGAAAATGAAAATTTCCCGGTTGGATTTCCTGACCCTGTGGAAGCAATTAAATTTAGAATGGAACAACTTGGTTATAATCAAACTGATTTAGCAAATGTAGTTGGGCTAAAAAGCAGAGCTAGTGAAATCTTAAATCGTAAAAGAAAACTCTCTCTTGAAATGATCAGGCAGTTACATGACAAATTAAACATACCTACAGAGGTTTTAATTCAGGCATACTAAATGCACTTTTGCCATCACGTTTTGTGCAAGCAGATTGTTCAAAATTCGTTTGTTAGTCAACCGATAGTAGAATTTTTATCATCAACCAGTCAACTTTTTTCTGGACGGGTCAAAGCCTTGCAACCTACCCAACAAATACTATTTAATTACTCCCTTCAAATTTTTACACCACTTTCACCACCCAAGTTTCTTTGCTGACTATTTCCCCCACAGGTACAATAAATTTACCCAATCCGTTCTGTAGCAAAATGTTTTTAACTGCTTCAACCCAATCCGGAGCTACAGCAATTAATAAACCCCCGCTTGTTTGTGGGTCGGCCAAAATAGCTTTTTGGTAATCGGTGATGCTGCCGATCTTTTCGCCATAGCTATCCCAGTTTCTGCTGGTACCGCCGGGTATAGATTTTTGGCCAATATAAAAATCAATATCATCAATAATGGTAGGTATGGTTGCAAAATTTACAACAGCACTTAATCCACTGCCTTCGGCCATCTCAACTAAATGCCCCAGCAAAGCAAAGCCGGTAACATCGGTCATGGCATGCACACCTTTTACTGCACCCATCAGTTCACCAATTTTATTCAGCTGCATCATTTGCTTTGCTGCAATACCTTTATGCTCTTCTTTTAAAATACCCTTTTTTTCGGCAGTGGTTAAAATACCCACACCCAATGGCTTGGTTAAAAAAAGCACATCGCCGGCTTGTGCCTGGTTGTTTTGCTTGATGTTTGCTATTGGTACAAATCCATTTACTGCCAGGCCAAAAATTGGTTCCGGCGAATCAATGCTATGCCCGCCCGCCAGCGGTATACCAGCTTCTGCACAAATACTACGACTGCCTTCAATTACTTTTTGGGCAACCTCCGGTAGTAATATATTGATGGGCCAGCCCAGGATGGCTATGGCCAGTGCAGGCTTGCCGCCCATGGCATAAACATCACTGATAGCATTGGCACTTGCTATGCGGCCAAACTCGTATGGATCATCTACAATAGGCATAAAAAAGTCGGTAGTAGAAATGAGTGCTATTCCATTATTCATATCGTACACTGCTGCATCATCCTTACTGTGATTGCCTACCAATAAATTTTTATTGTCGGGCATGGCAAAATTGCTGCTTAAAATCTGGTCTAATATTTTTGGTGATATTTTGCAGCCGCAGCCTGCGCCATGAGAGTATTGTGTTAGTTTAACAGGTGCAGCTGCATCTCGCCCAACAGGGGACAGTTCTGAAACAATTTCAATCGGATTATTCTGCATTTGGGTTACTTTATTTATATCGTCTAATAAAATTATTAACTGTTGTTATGGTCTTTTTTTTCTTCTTAAAATAATTGCTGCATTGCTTTTAAGATCGGCGGTAAAGCGAACATCGTACACATTTTCTCCATCTCTTACCACCAGTAAACCAGTGTTGGGTGGTATCTCCCCCAGGTTCTCTGCATACATTACCAGTTTAATGCTATCGGGTGTATTTTCATTGATGTAGATGGTTTTGCTATTGGCTCTTGTATTTAATCCCACCTTCGAAAAAATAACATTACCATTCATTACCACGGTAACTGTATCACCATCTACCTCACCATTATCATACAACGTAAGCACCAAACTGTCCGACTCAAAATATACGGCCTGCTCTGTTTTAATGGTTCTTTTTTCCAGGTCCGCTGCACCTTGTGTTGTAGATGGAGCTACGATGGTAACGGCTGCTGGAACAGGTTTAGGCTGCGTTACAACAGCGGCATTCTCTGGTGTTTTTACTATTACAGGTGTTGGCTTAGCTGCAGTTGCTGTAGCGGTTGGTTTAGGAGCAGCAATTGTTGATACAGCAACAGGCGGCGCAATAGGTTTTGGTTTTGGAACAGGTGCTGTAGGTACTGATTTTTCAGGCTTGGGTATTGGCGTAGCAACAGTTACAACCGGCACTGGTATAGGTGCAGGTGGTGG
>JANPNY010000146.1:0-6989 GCA_031427745.1 Chitinophagaceae bacterium
CCTTAACCAATTTATACACAACCTGTTTTCCTGTAAGCTGGTCCCTGATACCCAACAGGTACATCCCTTTCGGTAATTTACCTATCCCATCAACCGTGAATTGTGATAATCCTTTTGCTACACGTTGGTTGTACCTGGCAATTGTTTTGCCGGCCATATCAGCCACTGTAATGGCGAACTGGTTGTTCTGCCTGCTGTTAATATTCATCGTTACAAACGACTTGAAAGGATTAGGCCATACCGCAATTCCAACCTCTTTGTTGAGCCTTAGCGGGGCAATATTGCTGTAAGAAAATTTGCCTTGCAGGTCAACTATTTTTATCCTGTAATAAACAATTACCGCCTGTTGAAAATTACCAGCATCATCTGTAAATCCATATTGTTTTGCTGTATTGCTATTGCCCGCTGCCTGGATGTTGTTACCAATTTTTACAAAATCTTTGTTGTTGAGGCTGCGCTCTATTTCAAAGTAATGGCTGTTAATTTCATTGATGGTTTTCCAGTTTAAATAAACTTTGTTTGCAGTGATACTTGCGGAAAGTGCTAACCCTTTTACCGGTAATGCAGGCGACCAGAAAATATTATATGTTGCAGGAGCCACATTAGTACTGCCCGCTGCATCGGCAAAAGAATATCCAAACGAAATGTTGGATGAACCAATGGTGGCAGCAGTTATTTTAATCTGCAAAAGTGAAGGATCAAAATTATTTATTTGCTGACCAGATGTTACCAATACGCCGTTGTAATACAATTCTCCATTTGCTGGTACGGTATTTATAATTACGGTATGATTTGTAAGGGTGCAACCACTGATGCAGTCTTCCGGATCGGTACCGCTAAATGCGGGTGGATTACCGCCACCGTTTAAGGTAATAAGCTGGTCAACGGTTGGATAACCGATACTGAAAGAAATATCATCAGCCGTTGGTAATCCATTTACACCAAAATTAAAATTAACCGCATTGGTAAAGCCATAAGCCCTGCTGTCAATAACGCCGGCAGTGCCAAGGTCTATTGTTCCGTTTCTTGTTTCACCGGTATTAACGTATCCCGAAGGTAACGACGGTGAAGGCGCAGGCTGACCTATAACTCCTTTTGTAGTGGAAAGTATTAATGAATAACTTTTGCCGGGTGTAACGTTGGTAAAGTTATAAGTTCCATCGTTGGCAACCGTGGCAGTATCTATCACATTGCCCGATGCATCGGCAAGGTTTACAAAGAGAGTGCCTGCTAAGTTGGTTGCTGGCTCTCCGGCACCATCAACGATTGTATTGCCATTTGCATCGGCCCATACTTTGCCAGCGATGGTAATGGCTGGCCCTACCAATATATGAATAATAGCATCTGAGCACAGGGGCTGAGGGGCAATTGCAGTTACATCACAAACCTGGTAAGAAAAGCTAACCGGCCCTACATATCCGGCTACCGGTGTAAAGGTATAGTTGCCATTGGTTAATAGTACCAATGTGCCGGCGCCTGGTATGCTGGTGGTTTGTGCAGTTACCAGCAAAGGATCGCCATTGGGGTCGCTGTCGTTCGTTAGTACATTTCCGTTTACCGCAACGTTTACAGTGGTATAGCCAAAATCATCCGCAACAAACGGAGGATTGTTTAACGCTCCGTTTCCATCTGCCAACACATCTACATGCAATGTAGCCTGAGCCTGTGCACCATTTGCATCTGTTACAATATAAATTACGTTTACCGATCCTGTAAAGCCCGGAGCAGGCGTGTAAGAATAACTGCCGATTGCGCTGACGGTAAGCGAACCTGCATTAACCACCGGATTATTGTTCACATCAATGCCTGCAACAGTTACAGTTCCCACGGGTGAAAGTGCATCAGGAATGCCATTTCCATTGGTATCATATACAAACGTGGTTACTAAAAATGCATCGCCTTGCGGATCTACATCATTTGCAAAAAGGTTACCACTAACTGTTGTACCATAACTTATATTTTCATCATTATTTGCAATTACGGAATTGGCGCCTGTACTCGGTAAAGAGTCTACCGTGATCATTAGGAAGGCAGTATCGCATTTTATTGGGTTGCCGTTGTCACAAACAGCATAAGGTATTTGAACTGTTCCGGTAAATGCAGCATCAGGATTAAAAGTGTAATTGCCGCTGGCATCAAAACTAATGGTACCTGCATTGGGAACAATTGCACCTTGCTTGGTAAGGCCGGAAACATTGCTGCCGCTGGTTATTATGCCGGCAAAACTCTGTGCAAGAAAACTTCCGAAATTTTGGATGTCATTTTCCAAATCAAAATCATTGGTAAGCACATTGCCGCTGGCACTTACATTTTGCCAGGTACTGTTTTCGTCATTAATGGCGTAGGTATTATTTAATGGTGCTACATTGTTTAATGGTACAAAGGGCTCGCAATTTAAGCTACCTAATTTTATGGCACTAATGCGTAAGTTGTAATACCCCGGTTCAGGAAACACATCAGAAGTAATGGTGAGTGATCCCCCATTGCCGAATTTTGAAATTCCCCTGTCTTTACCAATTGTTTGAGTCGGCGAACTTCCGTTAATATTATCCTCCAGGATATATAAAACTCCCGGCTGGCTATTTGTAATGGTATAAGAAATACTGCCGAATTTGGCACCCGGTGATCCCTCTAAAGAAACAACAGTTGGCGTTGCAGGCGGTATGCACAAAACAGTCCTGGTAGTTGCGCAGGCAGTCTCCAATTTTCCATTCTCAGCAGTACTGATGGAGAGCACCCCATCAGGGTATATGATGTTATAATAGGCACTGTTAATAGTAGCAGACCATGTATTTGTACTGGTCAATATCGTGTCAATCGGATTACTATCTATGTAAAGAATTACCTGGGTGTTGGCAAAGGCCGTTCCACCCAATGTACCACCAACGGTAGTTAAATTGGCACCGCCCAATGTGGTGGCACCATTTTCGTAATAAGTGGAAGCTGTAAATAGGCTGGCATTGTTACATCGGTCTGTTCCATTGGCAGCGGCGGCTGTAAACGTACCCGAATTGGCACTGATGCCACAAGTAGTTTTTTGTGCTGTGGCATAATATTGCGTTCCGGCTACTGCATTAAAAGGGCTTGTTGTAAAGGTACTGTCGGCTGCAACTACTACAGTCGATACCAATACATTTGCTGAAGTATATACCCGTATAGTGGTGCCAGCAGCTGCAGCAATAACGCCCGTTATGGGCGCACCCGCTATCAACTGGCTGGAAGAATTTATATTAATTACGGGAGATGGGGTAAAGCATTGTATGGTATAATTTGCTGTTGCGGCAGACATGCAGGTTCCATTTGCAGCGCCAGAGTTGTCTTGTGCAGTAGCAGTTACAACATCACCCACATTAAATGACAGGTTGTTGATGGTCCACGTAGTTGCACCTGCAGTTACAACGGTAGATGCTTTAAAAGCGCTACCAATAAAAAGTCTTATGAGCGTATTGGATGCGCTGGCAGCCGGGATGGTACCCGATATGGAAGTGGTACCTTCCAGAATAGGACTGGTGGTAATGGTAGGTGCGGCCGTAGTGGTAACAGCCTGGCCACCTGCTGCGGAAACACAACCATAAACAGGTAATGATTGACAAACAGGCGAAACAGTGGTTTCGTTTACAATTTTATAAGTTCCGTTAGTGGTGCCCGGACCGCCGGTACAACCTCCCTTTAAATATACATTGGTAACATCAAATGTTACATCAACATTGCTGAGGGTGGCGGGTGGTGTAAACCTGCCTACTTCTACTTCACCTGTGTTGGTCAACAAATAAAATATGACTGTATAAGATGCATTGGTTCTTGTTACCGTTATACCTTTTTTTGCAAAGCATACGGCTGGTGCCGCAGGTGCTGTGCCTGCATTACAGACGCTTACAATTTTTTGATTGCTTTTATAACACTGGCTCTCGCCGGTAGCCTGCGCTTTTGCATATATCACATCCGCATCCACTAACTGGCTGGCAGTTAATGTTGCTGTCCATGTGCCAGCACTTACCAGTATTTGAGCAGGAGAGGTGCTTAAAGCAGTTTCGGTGCCCGCTCTGTTTCTAAAGATGGTTATCACCGTACCGTTTGCCTCAGTGGAAGTGCCGCTGATGGTTACTACCGATGGACTAAAACTTGCAGCGGCAGGGCTGGTAATTACAGGAGCATCGGAACAAAGAGCGCCAACGCCGCCGCCACCGGTTGTTACATCATTTAACGTAAAAATGGGTTGCGATTGGATAGAGGCTTCGTATTGGGCCTGGGGCGTTTTATATCGGTCATCATCGCCATAAATATCACTTTTTGGTCCGCAGATAGCACCTTTGGGAGCCATAACCGTAGTGGCTTGTGCCCTTAATTTGGTAGTGGTTGTAATTGCACCCGCTGTTCCTGAAAAAGCAGATAAGGGTACCCACCAATCATAAAAAAAATCAGGATTGCCGGCTCCGTTACTGAGTGCAATGGAGGTTTGTGCATACCCTGGATTGGAAGCAAGATCAACAGTCCAAACGGGGTTAGGACTAGTGCCGCAGGAATTATTAATATCATACACTGCTATGCGGAAATTAGTTTCATACACTATTTCATATTCAAAACCGGGGTTGCCATTTATGCCGGTAGTTTGCGCCTGGTAGGTAGGGTCTGCATCGGCGCCCATATTACCAAATTTACCATCCGTATCCAGCAATGCGCTATAGCCTTTGCTCCCTTTCATGATGCTGCTGATGCGTAATCGCATTAATATTCTGCTGTTGACAGCATCATAATACATATAAAAACCAGATCCGTCTGATCCAAATGAAATATCGGAAAACCGACCATCGGGCCCTCTTCGCAAATCGCCGATAGGCTCGGGAAACAAGGAGGGTATAGCTTTGTAGGGAATTTCACTATAGGCGGCGCCTATATCATTAGTAGTAAATCCACCAGCAGAAACAGAAGTAAAACCATCCTGGTTGGGATCTAAAACACTGGAATATGCGGCAGCCGGAATTGCACCGTTTCCATCCCTGATGATGGTTCCGGGAGTTTGCGATTTTCCATTTATACTGAGAAAAAGGAAAGTCAGCATTGAGAATAATAACCGTGCAATTGCAGATAAATTTGGTTTCATAAAAAAGAAAGATTTTAAAAAAAGAGGAATGAAAAAAATGGCGACATAAAAGCTACTGGTAAAACGTTACTACGTTACTTTAAAAAGATTAATGCAACACTGTTATAGAAATAATGGTTTAAAATGCATTTTATTGACTCTTTAAATTGTATAAAGAATGTGAACGTTTAATTAACCATCTTATTGTAAAATAAGGTGGGACGTAAGGAATTAATAAGAAGCGGCTATTTTTAAAATTCGTAATCTTACTACAACCCGATATAAATTTTGATTTAGTACAAAAAAACACGAAGGGGCAAATGTTTATTTGCTAAAAGTTGATAAAGAGTTGGGACGAATAAAATAAATCTCTATTTTTGTCCTTCGCTAATAAATTAGCTGGCTGCGTAGCTCAACTGAATAGAGTACCTCACTACGGATGAGGGGGTTTTAGGTTTGAATCCTAACGCGGTCACAAAATGTAGAAGAGTTCCAATAACCTGGAACTCTTTTTTTTTTGACCTTTCGAAATCCTTTTGACATTGCCATCAGGGTACATATCTCCACAACCTGCATGGCATGAAAAGTATTACTTTAAAACTCAAGCTTTTCATAAATTATCAAACTACCCTTTTTTGTTTATTTTGTAATTCATTACCGTAGGTTGCAGTACAATCACCTGAAGAATTTGATATAATACAATGGCAAAGATTAAAAAAGTATACACTGAGGAGGCATTATTTACGGACATTGCCCGGCTTATTGATGAAAGCAAAAGTTATGTGGCATACACTGTGAATGCTACGCTTACTATTTTGTACTGGAAGATTGGCAAACGCATCAATGATGAAGTTTTGAAAAATAAAAGGGCGGAATATGGAAAACAAATTGTGGTTTCGCTATCCCATCAGTTGGCACAGGAATATGGCAATAGTTTTTCAGATAAAAACATCAGGCGGATGATGCAGTTTGCAGAGGTTTTTGCAGACGAGTCAATTGTCGTATCGGCGATACGACAATTGAGCTGGACACATTTTATAGCTTTGATCCCACTAAAAGAACCCTTACAACGGGAGTTTTATACCGAGATGTGCCGGGTAGAAAGATGGTCGGTAAAAACATTGAGAGAAAAAATTGATGGCATGTTATATGAACGTACTGCCATCAGCAAAAAACCTGCAAAACTTATAAAACAGGAAATAAAAACATTAAGGAATGAAGATAAACTTTCACCCGACCTTGTTTTCAGAGACCCTTATTTTCTTGACTTCCTCGGATTAAAAGATACTTACAGTGAAAAGAATTTAGAAGACGCCATATTGCATGAACTGGAAAAATTTATACTGGAGTTGGGGCATGGCTTCACATTTGTGGAAAGGCAAAAGAGGATGATAATTGACGGTGAAGATTTTAACCTTGACCTGTTATTTTACCACCGTAAGTTAAAGCGGTTGATAGCGATTGATTTGAAGCTGGGGAAATTTAAAGCCTCCTACAAAGGGCAAATGGAATTGTATCTGCGTTGGTTAGAAAAGAATGAAATGCAGGAAGGCGAAGAAACCCCGTTGGGCTTAATACTTTGTGCAGCCGGTAATGATGAACAGGTCGAACTATTGCAACTGCATAAAGCAGGAATTAAAGTGGCTGAGTTTATGACAGAACTGCCATCCAAAAAACTACTACAGCAAAAACTTCATAAGGCGGTAGAATTGAGTAAAAAGCGGATGGAACAGAAATGAGGTCAATGCTAATAAGATGTGGGAAAAAGCAAGGAAGTATTATTGTATTTAGACCCTATGCACCAGATACACAACAATGAAAATGATTATGCATGGCAGCCAATTGGGCTTGCAGGCACTAAACAGGTACTGGCCAACACTGGTAGAAAAAGGCTCAATATTATTGGCGC
>JANPNY010000147.1:0-18458 GCA_031427745.1 Chitinophagaceae bacterium
TTTAAAACGTTTTCCGCTGGAGATCAATAGCGAAGGCATTTTTATAAGTTTAGAAGAAAATAAAAGTTTTTTTTAAATGGGGTTGGTTTAAAATACAGAAAGCCCTATTTTTGCCCTCCAATAAAAAAACACTCCTCCTTAGCTCAGTTGGTTAGAGCATCTGACTGTTAATCAGAGGGTCTCCCGTTCAAGTCGGGAAGGGGGAGCTTAAAAATCAAGCACTTACAAAGTAAAATTTGTAGGTGCTTTTTAGTTTGCATACTATTTGCATAAATTTCTTCAAAATCTTACCTTTCTGTAATTTATTGAAAAATTTTCAACTACTCTCATTTACTTAAAATAGGTGAAAAACTTTTAAAGACCCCTATGAGTCGAGTAGAGAATTATTAAACATTTTATCAATTGTAGAAACACTGAAAATTATCAACTTCCAAACAATATTCGGCTGTAGTCTTTGCTGAAATAAATAAGCAAACTGAAATCCACACAATAATCAAAATTGTTGATAAATCATATCAAATTCATTTTCAATTGATTAGTCTCATTTTTTGCCTTTTTGGTTGGGTGCACCAAAATTTATATGTACAAACAGTCTATACCTTTACATTACTTCAGTATTCAAAACTGAAAGAAGTTCTTTTTATGGCACATTTGATTGAACAACAAATTGCTGAAATCAAAGAATTCATTTTTAAACAGTCCTTAGTGAATAAGGATGTAATGAGTTTGAGTGAAGCAGCAATCTATGCCGGTATTTCTAGATCGTACCTGTATAAATTAACCAGTGCAAGGTTAATCCCCTTTTACAGACCAGCAACAAAGCTTATTTTCTTCAAACGTGAAGAGATTGATTCATGGCGATTGAAAACCAGAGAGGATTCAATTGAGGAGTTATCTGTAATTCCAAAGCCAAGAAGATCACTAAAGAAGTGATCGAGGGTGTATCTGCTTGCTATGCAGGGCCCTTTGAGTATTTCCAGATTAAGTAGTTTTATCTAGCAATTCAAGATTGGCAGTATATAAACATCTTAAACACAGCCATATCCTGAGCTGCTAGATTAATCAAATACACACCCGTATTTGTTCTACCTCCGGTATATCCAGTACTCAACAGACCAGCTACTACATCTGAACATCTGCCCCGCTATGTAAGTAATCCACGGCTACAACACAGCCAGTGATACAATACTACTCAAACAAGGTGACAGCTAAGGTTATGATAAGAGTAGCTCTACAACCCTCTCAAAAGGAGCGGTAAGCCTTGTGGTAATAGTTTGCTATTGTATCCAACAAGCGTTTAAAAAACAAGATTGACTAACATTTTAAACTGTACCAACATGAGCTTCTATAAAGGATATTCAAACAATGAGAAAACTGTGTTAAGAGAATGGGGTAATTGGTTAAATGAAATACCATGGACTTGCTTTTGCACTTTTACCACCCATTACAAATTAACAAAGGATGCCGCCAGGATAAAAATGGTGAAAATGACTGCACAACTGCTGCAAAAATATAGTAACAGTTTCAGGATATTTTGGGTTGCAGAGCCGCATGCTGATAAGCAAGATTTTCACATTCATGCATTGATAAAGATTGATGAAACTGTGGTAACTCCAAAGCAATCTCTAACAGAAGCTTGGTATAAAGTAAGCTGTCCAGCCGGATATAAAAAACACAATTTGGTTGATGTGCAGGATTATGAACCAGCAAGAGGGGGTCAGTATTATGTGGCTAAGTATCTTCAAAAGGAAGAAGTGGATTATGATATTCATTAGGTGAAAATCTTTAAGGATGCCTTAGCATTAAACTCTGGCGTCCTTAAAAATTTAAAGTTGGATTAGAAATTTACATTAATTCAATTCAATATCTTTTCCAATTATTCCATTCTTCAATTACTGAATTTACTCCTAATCTTTTAATGTATAAATTTAGATTAGTTTCTGATAAAGTTTGAATAGTAAATATATCTGTTCGTGGTGGCAAGTAATCGTATGACCAGACTAGAATATCCTTATCCATTCTAATTCTTCCAGTATTAATTCTAGTTGGCATGCCTGTTACCTTTTCTTTTATAACTACAGTGCTGTCAGTTTTAAATTCTGTCGTAACATCATATAATGGATATATAATAGAGTCTCTTGTACTTGTTCCATCTGAATATTTAATAAGAGTGTAATCACTAATTAAATTCCATTTTCCAAGAATTGTTGGTAAATTAGTGGATGAAGATGATTCTTTAGTACAAGAGGTTTGTGCAACTAAAATTATCATTAATATACTCATAATTTTTTTCATGTCATTATAATTTAATGCCTACTCTAAAATTCAGTTTTCGGCTACGCTGATTGTTTAAATGAATTAAAATAACCTTTATACCCATTTTATTTGTATCGAGTAATTCTGTATCTATCAATATATATATAAGGACATCCATTTGCAAGTGCCTCAAGTAATTGAAAACTTCCTTCAGTTAATTTGTAACTATCCGTATTGTTGACATTGGAAATAAAATTAGCGCTTCCCACAGTTGATCGTATCCCAATACCACTGTTTCGGGTTCTTAGATTTAAGTTTTCAATTTCTACGATTGCGTACTCACATTTACCGACATTAACATTACTGATCACCGATGGAAGATAAGAAGAATTCATTGAGCAAGTTATAGTATGGGTTTCCCAATTTGACTGGTTATAAACCTGTGCACTATCAAGATTACAATTTGATGAGTCTTTTTTGCAGGAAGAGATCAGGATTAATAATATTATTGGAACAATTTGATACCGCATAATTAATATTCTAGTGTGTTTTAAATTGGTGAACTATTAGACTTGTTAAACAGTAAAACCTATTTGGGAATAGGGTTCCTCAATAGGAATATTTTTTTGCGCTGCTTTGAAATAATTGATAGCATAACAAAAATGGTAATGAGCATCAGCAAAAAAATCACAGGGCCAATTATACAGAAAATCCAAATATTAACTGCTTCATAGGTCGTACCCCATCTATCTGCAAGGAATTCCAAGAACTCTACACACCATTTAAAAATTAATTTGTAATTCATATATAAATGTTGTTGTGTTATCCAGTGACGTGCAACACTTACCTATGCGCTTATACATCAACAATAAACTGATACATTAAAGTCGTGGGCGGCTACCCATCGAAAAATACCAAGTTGGAATTGTAAGTGTCACTTGTCGGTATCTTTTTTTCCAATTTGGCCTGGTAGCCAGAATGCCAGAAGGAGTATACCTCCAGCGACTAAATTGGTGCACCATCTGGCAACACTATTACCCGACTCGTCTCCTTGCGTGGCTACAAATGCTGCCAGAGCAAGCATCCCTACAAACGTTAGTATTCTCATGATTGTAATTTATAATTGTGATAAATAAAGGTTTCAGTTTGAAAGACGTTCGGGCAATAGTGAAGGCATTTATTTCAGTACGGACCCATCTGTGAACATAATTGCGTCCGGAATAAACTCGATTGATAAAGCATTTTTCATTTCTACCGCTTGTTTTAAAGCATAAGAAATATCCTTATGGCCAACATAAATCCCTAAGCCGTATCTGTACATATTGTACCTAATCCCTCTTCCCATACCAATTGCATAATCCCTTCCTGGCTGTCCTTTAGCAGGTAATGAGCCATTAGCTTGGATTTCAATATCCGGTATTTGTTGAATAAGTGTTCCGTATTTATCACTTATTAAAATCCTACCCTTCATTGATTCTATTTCCCTTGTCTCAGCAAGCGTTTTTCGCAAATTAGGGTCAAGGTTTGCTCTAACCATTAAATAAGTTAATATGCGTCCATATTCAGTAGTTTTCTTTTCAATATCATAATATAGCGGAAAAGCTATTAAATCACTGGGTCGCATTCCTTTCAACTGTGCAATTTTTTCCTGATCAAATTCTTTATCATAACTATTACTAAACTGATATAGTATAGCTTTGGAAGTGTGTATGAATGGAATAAAATAATTGGGCCCGATAAACCGATTTCTTTCTAAAACAATTACAGAATTACTACTATGAAAGAAATAAGAAAGATTTGAAGTATCTATTGTATTAGCTATAATAGAGTCAATACGTTTGCGATCATCTTCTGTTGCACCTATAAGATCCAGATCAAATCCTCCACTTATTCCGTTCTTATTAGCTCCTTTTACTTTGTGATTTGCGAAGTCAATTGTATCTATTCTGTGATGTTTCAAGTCCAAAATTGAATCAGGGTTGCCGAAGTTCTTTTTTAAAAAGTTGTATAAATTTTCGTAAGCCTTAACCGAAAAGACAGATCCGCTTATATAACTAATTCTTCCCAGATTGTTTCTGCTCATGAATATATCTTCCCATGAACTATTTTCATACAAAGCACTATCCTCTGATGGAGTTGGATAATTGGGGTCTGTTGAATTTGGATTAGGCTTAATAATGCCGATAGTATCAGCAAAATCAAGGCTTATAACTCTTAGTTTTCCGTTCCCAACGCCATCTCCATTAATGGTAATTTCTGTATTTAGTAGCGAATCACTTGTTTTAAATTTATAGCTATAAGTAAAGCTGTCTGTCATATCCTTGACGTTCAATTCTCCTCTTTTAAGCATGGACTTTATAGTGTCTTTCCAGACCTGTTCTTCCATCCCAATTACCAGATTAGGTATTAGGTTTTTTTGCTTACATGATGATATTGCCACCATGTAAACTACTATTACGAGTATTCTTTTCATACCACTGGTTTAAAATTGATTTAGAATAAATATTAAAGATTTTGCTATTGACCTTCAGTTGAAAATAGTTCTGCAACTTCAATAGCTGTATTGTAGGGGACCTTCTGCTCGTATTGAATATCTTGTGAAATATTAATCATTTTAGTCTCACCTTTATTTTCTGCTGTGTAACTAGCCTTAAATCCATTGTTTACGATTGAATACCTTATAGTTCTTATTGAAGCTTGCTTTAGTGGTGTAATTTGAGCTTGTGGTAAGCTATAAAGTACAATAGATTGATCATCTACATTATCAGAATTTACACGATTAATAACTGTAAGGACTTTACCATTTGTTAAATAAAGAACTATAGGTCCAGCTATGTGGTGGTCATTAAAATTTACATTTGTAGACAGCATTAAAAAACCTGATTTAAGAGAAAGCTTTGCAATTGTTAGATATACTTTTTCTGAAAAGCCGGTATTATTTTCAAATACCCAAGTACTGGTAGCAGCATAAGATTTTTCACCCTTATATATTACAGACTGACTCTTACTATCTTTTAGTAAGCTGCATAGAAGTATGGTTAACAGTATTTTCATACATCAGTTTTTTAATAATGTAAAAGATAATTAATATTTAATGAAAGTACGAAGATGGAGTTATACATGACGCCATCTTGGAAAATAATTAGTTTGAAGTTGTGCAAGTGAATTATAAGCACAATCAAGCATATTGCATCGCCTTTGGGCAACGACTTAGGGTCCTTAGATTGGAAAAAGGAATATCCATGCGTGGGCTTGCAAAAGAAGCTGATATAGAGTATAGCCAGCTCTCCAAAATAGAGAGAGGAGTGATCAATACAACTATCAGCACAGTATATGCTTTGGCCCTGGCACTGGATATTCCGGTGAAAGAATTCTTTGATTTTAAAATTTCAAAATAACTACGTTCCCCCACATTCGTTTTCAGTGGTTTTCGGTTATTACACAGGGTAAACCGTCTCAAAAGAAGTGGGCAACAAAATACAGCATAACCTGTGGCTACATTTCTGCCTATCAGAAGTGAATGACAATTGCAAAACACTCGAACTCATACCAGCTTCCATTAATGTTGTACAGCAGCAGATGAACCGGCGAAAAATGAATCTCTTCCACCCACACCAATGCGCCAACCGGAATAGTAAGGACAGGTTTGATGCATTGCACCCTGAATGGGCAGAATATTTCCCTGATGTAGCCCTGGGAGTTTATTACCAGTAACTGTCTGGCTGATAAATTTTGAAGACTATTCATAATTAAAAGGCCCGGTCTATTGCTAAACCGGGCATACTTCACAATTAACACATGGTCAACTAAGATACCAGTTATATGTGCCTTTTTGCAAAGCCGTTTTTATGTTGTGAGTAAAACTAAATGCATTTGCTCCACGCTCTATAAACTGGTCAATGTATGTACTCTTATTGGCACCAGTAAACAGGTTGTATAGCCTCCAAAGATTGATTAACCCATCTGTGTTTTTGCAAAAGGAACTGTCCTTGTAGAAGTCTTTTACCACAGCTCCCATTTGTGTGTCTCCAAACAGCAGCTGAGGTATTTCATTTTTATATGCATTTGGTAAGTACGGATGCATTCTGCATCTGCCTATCAACTGGGCAAACTGCTGCTCGGTAATGGCATAATTGGATAACTCCTGAAGGTGAAATAGGTGCTGCTTCATGTTGTATTGAGACAGCATCGTTTTAATGCAACCCATCAACTGTTCAATAGTGTTGACTTTCAAATCCAGCAGAGCGCCATCAGACCAAACACATAAGTTGGTACATACCTTATTTTGAAATCCTACAAACACTTTAAAATGTTCGTCGCTGCCTTTCCTGTTATACAAGTTGTCCAGGCTATAGCTTTTTACACCACCAATCGTGAGACTGATTGAATTACCATCAATGATCTGAGTAATGCCTGGCACTTCAATAATAAAAGCCATGCGCTCATAATAGATCGTTTTCTCCCACTCCTCCAATTGGTTTACCGGTCTGTTCTTAGCCTCCGGTATTCGGCCTTTAATCGGATGGCTTAGCCGGATGGATGGCTTAAGTATTTTTTCGCCAGGAAAAATGTCAGTCACTACTCTGGACGTTGTTTCAATGAAGTCGCTATGACTTATAAGGGTCTCATTATCCTTAACGTAAACGGGGATAATGTGATTTGACTTTACTTCATCGAAAGTAGCAGCAATTGTATTGGCCAGTATAAATGGCTTTTCAGAAGATTCAATCTTCTGTGTATTATTAACCTCCGTATAGTCCAGATAATTTATTTCAGTGTGTTCCATTGCTGTTGGTTTTTTGGTTAGCTAATTCAACATGCACCTGTTGGTTGATGAGGATGGACCGTTTTTGCTGTTCAAATTCGGGCTTCAGTGCTTCCTTAAATTGGGGGAACTGTTTATAAAGGTCAAGCAGCTCCTGTATAGTTCTGCATTCGCTAATTCTTACTGAAACATCCGACGGTTTAATATCTGTTCCGGCATTACACCATTCCTGAATGAATTTACCTGTCTCAATTTTTAGCTTTTGTTCCGGCTTTCCGAAGAATAAACCCGTGCGATCCTTAGATGCAGTAGCATTATTCTTCATGTCAAGATCGAATACAAGGGTAAATTCATATTCCAGGCCGTCACGTTGTATCGTCTTTAGTCCTACTTTCTCCGGTACGGTCTTACCATTTTTTTCACTTAAAACATAATCTTGTTTTGTACGAATGGTGGCGATAATGTGACAGGGCGACTGTAAAATCTTTTGTACAAAGTCGTTGTGACGAGGTGTAATCTTTGACCAGTTTGTGAAGCTGTTACCCTGTAAAGAAGCATGATAGTCGAGCAGATTCTCCCAGCAGTGAGTAGTAGAATCAATAATGATAACCTCCATACCAGCTTGTTCAAATAAATCAATAGCCTGTGAATACTTTTCGGGCGTAAATGGTGCAGATAAATTGATCACCTTGTAATTTCCCAGGTGTGCGTACAACTCCGCACTGTGGTTTTCCGAGTCAACTACAGCAACCTTAGACCAGTTATAACATAATCCATAGGCTACCAGTAAAGCAGAGTAAGTTTTGCCACTGCCTGATGGGCCTTGCAGTCCCATTTTAATTTTAGCTCTTTTACGTTGGGCGGTTTGTATTTGCATAAATCAAAAATTAAGAATGTGATGAATGAAAAAGGGCAACCGATTGGCTGCCCTTTAATTTGAAATTCAATTGTACTTACTCTGCCAGATCCAAGATTGAACTCCTGGCATTGCTGTAAGCAGTTTCAGCCATTACTTCTTCCGGACGATACTCGTACCTGTGGGTGAGTGTTATTACCTCGCCTGTGTCCTTCACAGTGTACTCGTATGCTTCTGATTCAACCCTTGAAACCTTACCAGGCATTTCGCTGCCAATAAGGGCTTCTGCTGTGGCCTGATCGAAGGTGGAAGGAATGTAACAGGTTTTGGCAGTTAGATAGAAACGGCCTGACTGCTGTGACTGAATTGCCTCAATACCGCCTTGCAGTTTGAGGCTTACAAAATCTTTCCCATCTGTATTTTGGGATAGTTTGCAAGAAATGATTTTTACCATTTTAAAAAGTTTTAATCGTGAACCGGGCAACATTGCCGGCAGAACTTAGGCGGGGATGCTTCCAGTAGGTAGTACATGGACCGGGGGATACACATCAGTTTTTAAAAAAGTGATTTGTGAAAAGAGAACCCTGTTTTATATATTTTGGTGAAAATAAAATTTTACAGAGGTAGGTTTATGTGAATGGCACTCCAGCATTTTGTTTGGAATGTGTGAACTAAAAAATATGTTACAGGGAAGGAAGCTGGATAGCTTGTAGGTAGAAGAAATTAATCTATCATATCGCTGTATTAAAATGCCAGTTATGGCTCATTAAGACTAGGCTATTTGCAACAACGATGCGAATCAATTATGCTTTTTTATGGTTTGCAAAAAGTAGCGATTTGAATACACTTATTTTGGATTTACTTGGAGCCTTCAGTTTTTTTACTAGTTTTTTATCGATTGATTTAACCTTTCTGACTTGCTCTATAGCTGCAGCAAGTACTGTACTAATATTTCCACGTTTGATAAGCCAGGGATTTACAAAATGTATTTCGTTATTACCGGTATCTAAAAGGATGTTCTTCTTTCGCAGTTTTGAAATAGTTCTTTCAAGTTTTCCTCCAGCCTCTCTATAATTGCATTCCCAAAACGGATTGAATAACTCTAGCTCTGCAATAATTTGAACTACCACTTTCAGTTCACCAGGTTTAAGTGTTGACAATAATAATGGGTCAACCATAACAAAATCTCCAGGTACGTATGGCTTTTTAGTTTCAGAGTATTTACGCTCGTATGTCAGATTAGATATTGAACTTTCAGGAAGAAAGGTGAGTATTGTCTTGTCATCAACCTCCTTCCATAACTTGGTAATAATATCTTCAACTTGATCAACAGGGTTAAGTTTCATAGATGTACAATTTTGTACAAAGACACTCCATTGGATTGCACGAATCATGTACTTTTTTGTACAAACGTTTTCTTCTGAAATTCAATACCAGCAACGTTTTTATAAAAAACTTAGCCATAGATAACAGTAATGGCTTTATCTGGTACTAATTTTTACATTTTCTTCTATGAAATTATCTCTCTTTTCTTAACCAGCAGACCGCTTGTTTTGATGTATTAATGTGCCAATCAAATAAATAATTCGCCAACTGTATTAGCAGGCTTAACTTAGTGTACTTACAACATGTAAAGGAACCATTATAAATTATCATATAAAATACTAACCAGCAGACCAGTACATTAATGAAACTAATTAACAACCAGCAGATCCGTTTATTTGATGAACTAAAAGCTTTGATCATTGAGGGATCTGAAATTTTGATCAGCTCCTCTTATATCAGTATCAACGCCCTTTTTGAACTAAGCACTGAGTTAAAGAAAACAGTTTCAATTAAAATGCTGGTTGATAATGATGGGCCGGAAAATACCTTATTCGGGTACGACCCAATGGAGTATACCCAATACCATGATTTGAAGGGTAGATATAAAGCGGCAGCGGCACTTGCCATTGTACAGGATAAATGCAGCATTCGCCAGGGGAATGTAGGTGGTCAAAAATTTATACTTATAAAAAATGGAGGTCAAACACATTGCTTTTCCATTGTACCACAAGATGTAAACTGCATTAGCCTTGGATTGCTGCAATCTGCCACCCCTATCATCATCAGTTCTTTTGAAGATACAGGCAATCAATATACCACCCTCTTTAATCAGTTTTGGAATAACAGTAACAAAGACATTAAAAGCCAGGTTGTATCCATCATTACAAAAGCCTGCATCCATAATTCGCCTGATAGTATTTACAAATACAGCTTGTACAATATTTTTAAAAATTCCACCATTGATGAGGCTTCTGAACAACGACTAAAAAAGATAGGCTTCAAGAATACCTTGATATGGGGAATGCTGTATAATTTTCAGCAGGATGCGGTTTTAGGTGCCATTGATAAAATTGAAACTTTTGGCGGCTGTATTATTGCGGATAGTGTTGGCCTTGGTAAAACATTTGAAGCATTGGCTGTAATGAAATATTACCAGATGCGTAACGACAGGATATTGGTATTATGCCCCAAAAAACTTCGTGACAACTGGCTGGTATATGCTCAAAATGATGTACGTAATGTTTTGGCAAAGGACAGGCTGAATTTTGATGTGCTGAACCATACCGACCTTTCCAGAACCAATGGAATGTCGGGCTATATCAACCTGGAAACCATCAATTGGGGTAATTACGACCTGGTGGTAATAGATGAATCACACAATTTCCGCAACAATCCACCAAGAAAAGAAACCATTACCCGTTATCAGCGGTTGATGAATGACATCATTAAAACTGGCGTGAAGACAAAAATCCTGATGCTATCCGCAACGCCGGTTAATACCAGGATGAATGATATTAAAAACCAGATTGCCTTTATTACTGAGCAGCAGGATGGATTGCTGGAAGCCTACGGGATACCAAGCATTGACCAAACCCTCCGCAAGGCACAGCAGAAGTTTAACGGCTGGTTAAAGGCAAGGGAGGGTGACGATTACAACAGAGATACCCTGATTGACAGCCTGGATGGTTCTTACTTTAAAATATTGGATTTGCTTACCATTGCCAGATCAAGAAAGCATATTCAAAAATATTATGACACACAGGATATTGGTAAGTTTCCGGAAAGGCAAAAACCCATCAACCGCTATTCAGATTTTGATGTAAATGGCGCTTTTCCTCCAATGGACAAAGTGAACAATGAATTGAATGCACTCAATCTTAGCTTTTATTCACCACTTTCTTATGTACGTGCCGATAAGAAAAAAGCCTACGAAGACAAGTACGATATGACCACAGCTTCGGGCAGTGTATTTAAACAAATAGAACGGGAAAGCAGCCTGATTCATTTAATGAGGGTAAACCTTTTAAAGCGTTTGGAAAGTTCCATTCATTCTTTTCATTTAACCCTGGAATCACTGTTAAGGCAAATAAACTCACTGCTTGCCAAGGTGGATAATGCCCAAAACAATACCTTTTTTGATGAAGAACTTGACATCAATAATGTTGACTTTGACGATGAGATGCTGGAAGATTTGCTGGTGGGTGGCAAGGTAAAAGTACTGCTACAGGACATTGACCTGATAAAATGTAGAGAGGAGCTGCTGGATGATAAAAGCAGGATGGAGAATCTTTTATCTCTTACCAAAGTGATTGACCCTTCAAGGGATGCCAAACTAAGAGACTTGAAAAAACTCATCACTGACAAACTCAACTCCCCTTTGAACAAAGGCAATAAAAAGGTAATTGTATTCTCTGCTTTTGCAGATACTGTTAAATATCTTTATCAGGAATTGCACGACTGGCTTAAATACGATTTAGGAGTAAATGCTGCACAGGTTACCGGTGGCGAAACCAATAAAACCAATTTAGCTGGCTGCAAAACTGACCTAAGTTCCATCCTCACTAATTTTTCACCCTTATCCAAAAAAAGGGATATTGTTTTTCCTGCTGCAGTAGAAGAAATTGACATGCTGTTTTGTACAGACTGTATTTCAGAAGGACAAAACTTGCAGGATTGCGACTTCCTTGTAAACTACGATATACATTGGAACCCGGTACGCATTATTCAACGCTTTGGCAGGATTGACCGTATAGGCTCAAAGAATGAAAAAATACAACTGGTAAACTTTTTTCCCAATCTGGAACTGGATAATTACATTGACCTTATTAGCCGTGTACAAGGCCGTATGCAAATACTGGATGTATCTGCCACCGGCGATGATAATATTATAGATGAAACTCCCGGGCTAAAGCAGGATCTGGAATACCGGAGAAGACAACTGAAACAACTACAAAACAAAGTGCTGGATCTGGAAGATATTGAAGGGGGCATCAGCATTACAGATTTAACCTTCAATGATTTTAAGATAGATGCAGACAGGCTTACTACGGCTGAAAGAGACTCTTTTAATCTGTTGCCAAGAGCAATTTATGCTATCACCGCATCTAACCTGGAGGATGCACCAAAAGGCATCATCTTTTGCTTAAAAGATTTGGCTGCCATTACCGAAAATGCCTTTAGCAGCAATGCTATTTTTCCCTACAACTTGTGCTATATGAAGCAGACCGGCGAAATTTTTATCCCCGGTAATAATCCCAAGCGTTGCCTTGATTATTTTAAAAAACTCTGCCTGGGCAAGCAGGAAGTATTGGCTGATTTAGTGGGTGCATTTGATAAGGAAACAAAGGACGGAAAGAACATGGAAGCCTATGCATCTATACTGCAAACAGCTATCACCCATTTAAAAGGTGTGGATGATGAATTGGGGGTGGATACACTGGCAATGCCCGGTGGAACAAGGCTCAATAAACTGGCGGCAAGCAACAACTATGAATTGATTTCATTCCTGGTAATAAAATAATTTGGAAACCCTCAACACGATATTACAAATACCCGAAAGAAGTCTGGTGAATAAGAAAATTACTAAGGCATTCTTTAAACGAAACTTTGACCTGACCAACAGTGAAAAATTATTGCTGGATGATTTTAATATGGTGATAGCAATAGATTGGTTAGCCAGTGTGGGCCCTGCCAGTACGAACATTTCCCGTTACCAGGATGAGCAATACCTGTTTGAAGAAGTACAGATAATCAGCGTACAAACAACCGAGCCAAATTTTGAGCGCAACCATCCAAAGATTGCAGATTTGGTACAGAAATGCATTCCTTATCCAATACTGTTGTGCATTTACCACAGGGATGCTTTTGTACTTAATACCTGCGATAAAAGAGTAAATCAAAACGATAACAGCAGAAGAACTATTGAAAAAAGATACAGCACAGAAATAGTAAGCCGTAAAGATGCCAGTTATAGCAGCAGGATTTTATGAACAGCCTTATCTTTACTGAGTTGGACAAAACCAATTTAAAAACCTATTACGATTCATACACCCAGCGCATTATAGCTTTGCAGGCTGCATTACTAAGCGGCTCATTTATACCAAGAACACAAAGCCGCACACAAAGTGATATGGATAAATTGGAAAAGATTGCTGCTTTACAAACTGAAATACAAGTATTGCAAAACCAGGCCAAAAAGGAAAGCCAGCTAAGCCGCCAGATAGCTTTGAATACACAGGTGCAATTGAAACGCCAACAAATTGACAAACTAAAAGAATTGATTACCGCATAAGATTATGGAAAAAATTACTGCCAGCCACCCTTTAAGCCAAAGTGCTGATATCATTAGCCAAAATATTGATTCGCTTAAAACACTCTTCCCCACCATTGTAAAAGAAGGGAAGATTGATATGGAGGAGTTGAAAGCATTGCTGGGAGAGGAGGTGGAGACCAGCGATGAATATTGCCGCTTTACCTGGGCAGGCAAAAGCCAGGCAAGGCAGGAAGCGAATAAACCAAGTACCGGCACATTGAGGCCCGCAAAAGAGGAGAGCAAAGATTGGAATACTACCCAAAACATATTTATTGAAGGCGACAACCTGGAGGCATTGAAGCTGCTGCAAAAAAGCTACTCCAACAAAGTGAAGATGATATACATAGACCCTCCCTACAACACCGGAAAGGACTTTGTGTATAAGGATAACTATGCTGATAACCTGGGCAACTATTTAAGCATTACCGGCCAGGCAGATGAAGCCGGAAAAAAGCTAAGTACCAATGCTGAAACTGATGGCCGTTACCACAGTAATTGGCTAAACATGATGTACCCAAGATTAAAATTAGCCCGTAACTTATTAAAAGATGATGGAGTAATTTTCATAAGTATTGATGATAATGAGGTGCAGAACTTGAAAAAATTAGGAGACGAAGTTTTTGGTGAGGAAAATTTTATTACAGATGTTATTTGGCAAAGAACATTTGCTCCGAAGAATGATGCAAAATTTTTTTCAACAGAGCATGAACATTTATTGGTATTCTCAAAATCTATTGAAATTTTCTCTATTAATCCATTAAAAAGAGGCGAAAAGCAGAACGAAAGGTATGGTAATCCTGATAATGACGTAAGAGGACCATGGATTTCTACAGACTTATTAAGAATGGAACATCGAGAAAATAGTGTTTATGAGATTGTCTCTCCAAATGGAAAAATATGGAAGCCAATACCAGGAACAAGTTGGAGGCATCCGCAAAATGAAATTGATGATCTAATAAAGAACGGTGAAATTATGTTTGGCTCAGATGGAAATGCTAAGCCTAGAAGAAAGCGTTTTTTGAAAGATGTTAAACAAGGAGTAGTTCCTCAAACAATTTGGAAGCATAGTGAGGTCGGCCATACCCAAAGTGCAAAACAGAATTTAAATAAACTCTTCGATAATTTAAGTCTTTTTGACTATCCAAAACCAGTCGAGTATTTGTTAAGGATGATATCTATTTCAACTTTAGTAAATAGTTCGGATATAATACTTGATTTCTTTGCTGGCTCAGGTAGCACCGCACATGCTGTTATGCAACATAATGCGGAAGACACTGGTAATCGCAAATTTATTTGTGTACAATTGCCAGAGTCAACAACTCCTGAAAGCGAAGCATTTAAAGCAGGGTATAAAAATATTGCTGAAATAACAAAAGAACGTCTTCGTCGTGCAGGAGAGAAGGTTAAATCATCAATTAAAGAAGACTTGTTTAATCAAGGTGGGAAAGCACTAGACATCGGCTTTCGTGTTTTTAAACTAGATAGCAGCAATATTAATGCATGGGATGGCAATGTTCAGAACTTTGAGAACACGTTGTTATCAGCAGCAGAAAATATTAAACCGGATCGAAATGAAGAAGATGTTCTGTATGAAATACTGTTAAAGTCTGGTTTGGATCTGGTACAGCCAATAGAGGAAAAGATAATAGCCGGTAAAAAAGTATTCAATATTGGTATGGGGGCTTTGTTCATTTGCCTGGCCATTGATATTACAACTGCAGTAGCGGAAGGTATTGGTAAATGGAAACAGGAACTTGACCCGGCTACCTGCAGGGTAATATTTAAGGATACCGGTTTTACAGATGTAGAGAAAACCAATTCTATCCAGATATTAAAACGGTTTGGAATCACTGAAGTAAATACGATTTAATCAACTATATGGAATCAATAAAAGAACTCATAGAAAGATTAAATGCCACCGATGAGTGTGTAAATATTGAAGCTAAAAAAGGCTCCGAAATTGATCGCTCTATTATGGAAACCGTTTGCTCTTTCAGCAATGAGCCGGGATTAGAAGGTGGATATATTTTGCTTGGCGTAGTAAGAGATGAATCCTCCCTGTTTCCATTTTATACGGTAACGGGTATTTCAAACCCTGATAAGCTACAGGCGGATTTTTCATCACAATGTGCTTCTTTATTTAATATGGTTGTTAGACCAGAAGTGGAAGTGCTGAAGTTATCAAATGGTAATATTTGCCTGATGGCATTTGTTCCTGAATTACCCGATGCACAAAAGCCATTGTATTTTAAAAGCCAGGGATTACCCAAGGGTGCATATCGCCGTATTGGCAGTACAGACCAACGTTGTACAGATGATGATTTGAACGTTTTCTACAATAAGGAAGATAGTTTGGATAGTAGTATTATAAAAGATACTTCGGTAGATGATATAAGTGAGGAAGCAGTAAATCTTTACAGGAAGCTGAGAGAAAAAGTTAATCCATTAGCAGAGGAACTAACCTATGGTGATATTGAGTTATTGCAAAGTTTGGGCTGTATAAAAAAAGAGATTGGTAATTGGTTATTGACTTATACAGGGTTGCTGGTTTTTGGCAAACGGCAAGCACTTAGAAGAATCTTGCCCATGGTAAGGGTAGATTATATTCGGGTGCCGGGTAACGAATGGGTGCAGGACCCGGAAAACAGGTTTACCACCGTTGACATGCGTGGGCCATTGATTGAATTGGTACAAAGAACTTTCAATTCCATCGCAGACGATTTACCAAAGGGATTTCTGCTTCCGGATAATGAGATACAGGCCGAGCAGGTAGGATTGCCTGTAAAGGTACTGCGGGAAGCCATTGTAAATGCCTTTATTCATAGAACCTACCGGGAAAATCAGCCCATTCAAATCATACGTTATGGCAACCGGATTGAAATAAAGAATCCGGGATTTTCACTAAAGCCGGAAGAGCAATTAGGGGAGCCGGGATCTAAAAATCGAAACCCTTTTATTGCAGCCATTTTTCATGAAACGAATTTAGCAGAAACCAAAGGGAGCGGAATAAGAACCATGCGAAGGCTGATGGAGCAGGCCAATATGGTACCGCCAACTTTTGAAAGTGATCATTCTGCCAATTTATTTACAACCCGGCTGTTACTTCATCATTTCTTAAACGAAGAAGATATCATTTGGCTCCATGGCTTTCATGCATTTGGGCTAAATGATGCTCAGAAAAGAGCATTGATATTTATTAGAGAAACCCAGGCAATAGACAATTCAACTTATCGCCAACTAAATGGTTGCGATGTTTTACGAGCCAGTGCAGAACTTAGAAGTATGAGAGATTCAGGAATCTTAACACAGAAAGGTAAAGGAAGGGCTACCTACTATGTGCCAGACCTGGTATTTAATACGCCAGCTTTAGGGCCTATTGCACCAGTTAATCCTGTTAATACATCTTATTTAGGGCTTAGTGCACCACTATCTGATCTTAGTGCACCAGTTAGTGACCCTAATACACCAGTTAATGAGGAGTTAGTGCACCAGTTACCAGAGCAATTACAACAGATGATTAGACAGCTAGGCAAAAGAACGAATAATAAGGAGGCGGTAGAAGATGTTATTTATGCAATATGTAACTGGAAGTCAATTAAGATACTTGAACTATCGGGTTTATTAGGGAGGAGTGATAAATATCTACTGAGAGAATTTATAACCCCAATGAGAGAGGCGGGTAGATTAACTTATACTTTTCCCGAAATGCCAAATCATCCGGACCAGGCTTATAGGGCCCTACATCAGGATAGTAAAAATCAACACCAGTAAAAGATGAAGATAAAATTTGAAAGTGGTTTGCCCTATCAGCAGGAGGCTATAAATGCCATTGCAGATATATTTAAAGGCCAGGAGGTATGCACTTCCAACTTTACTGTGTTTTCTCCTCAATATCTTGCTAAGCAGAAGACAATGGATTTTAACCAAATTGGTTACGCCAATAAACTGCAATTGACTGAAGCACAAATATTGGAGAATACGCAAAAAATACAACTTCGCAATGGGCTAAAGCCATCCATACCAGCAGAGTTGGATATTAAGCATTTGGATTTTTCAATAGAAATGGAAACTGGTACGGGTAAAACCTATGTGTACCTGCGTAGCATAATGGAAATGAACAGGCAGTATGGTTTTACCAAGTTCATTATTGTAGTACCATCCATTCCCATAAAAGAAGGTGTATTTAAAAGTCTGCAAATGACGGAGACGCACTTGAAGGACCATTACAATAATATCCCCTACAAGTTCTTTATCTATGATAGCAGCAGACTGAATGAAATAAGAGACTTTGCCACCAATGATCAGCTGCAGATAATGGTGATAAATATTGATGCATTTCGTAAAAGCTTTGAGAACGAAAAAGATGAATCGAGGAGCCAGAATATCATACATCGCTATAATGATAAATTGGGTTACAAGCCGTTGCAGTTAATACAGGATACCAAGCCGGTGGTAATTATTGATGAGCCACAAACTACGCTGAGTACAGAGCTTGCGAAGAAAAGTGTAAAGAACCTGAATCCATTGGTAATGCTTAGGTATTCAGCAACACATAGAGAGAAAATTAACCTGATGTACAAACTGGATGCTGTGGATGCTTATGCCAGGCAACTGGTAAAGCAGATTGAGGTGGCATCTGTAAAAGTAGATGGTGCTGCAATTGACGGCGCCTATCTGAAACTGGAAAGTGTAAAAAACAAGCCAAACATTCGGGCAAAAGTAGAAGTAGATTATTTGGATAAAGGCGAAAGAAAACGCAAAGCTAAAGAGCTCAAAAAGAATGATGATCTGCTGGAAATTACCAGACTGCAGCAGTACGAAGGTTTTATTTGTCCTTAAAAAACCACCGCCTTTGGCGGTGGTAATGTTCTGATGGCTATGCCATAACTTTATTGTATGGCAAGTAGCAAATATAAGAAACTGTCACACGTTGTATATAAATG
>JANPNY010000148.1:0-2732 GCA_031427745.1 Chitinophagaceae bacterium
GTATTCAATACGAAACCGCAGGGGCATTAGGAAAAGGAGAAAGAATTTTTATTACTGCCAAGTTGCCCAATTATATTAAAGTAGGTAATGATGATTTGATTGAGCAGTATTTATTTTTAACCACTTCCCACGATGGTGGCGGAAGTATTACCGCAGCCTTTACTCCCGTTCGGATTGTATGCAACAATACTTTAAATGCAGCCCTTCGCAACCATAGCAATGCTTTTAAAATAAGGCATACAGCAAATGCAAAAGAAAGACTGGAAGAAGCCCACAAACTAATGGGAATTACAAATAATTTGAGTATTCAATTAGAAGGCGTTTTTAACCAATGGGCAAAGATTCGTATTACAGACCCCCGAAGTTAAAAAGCTGATCCAAATGGCATTGGTGCCTAACAAAGAAGTGTTGCAAAATATACAGGCTGGTAAAGATGGTGAACTATCCACCGGTTTTAAAAACATGACCGATGCAGCTTTTGAATATGCTATGACAAATGAAACGCAACAATTAGAGACTACCAAGGGCAGTTTGTTTGGTGCTTACAATGGCGTAACGGGATATTTTCAAAATGTAAGGACTTACAAAAATGAAGAAGCAAAACTGAAATCTTTATTGTTTGGTGGTACGGGACAATTGAGGACACAGAAAGCATTTCAACTTTGTGAGAGCTTTGCAAAGGCTGAGATAATGGAATTTTATAATTGAGATATTTAAGGGGCAAATAAAAAGTTTGCCCCTTTTATTTATTAGATTTTTAAAGGCTGGAAACGAGCCACGCTTGAGGGCGTGGCTCGTTGGCTTAATGCAATATTTAGCAATTAAAATTTATTGAGTTTATTTTAAATTAGCGTTGACTATTTTAAATAGAATTTTATTTTTTCTTCATTAATTCTCCCACAAAGTTCGCCATTTGTCTTCGTGGCGGAAATGAACTGTCCGGCATAAACACCTGCCGCCGCACATGGCCATCATTTATTCCGTTGCTTCATTGCCTTGGTCGCCAAAAGGCGGTAGAGGTTCCATAATTAATTTTTAAATCTTTAAAATGAAATGTTATGGAACAGCTAATGAATTTATCAGCATTAAACAATGTGTCAGAAGTTGAATTGATTTACAAAAATAAAGTAAAACCTTCTGAAAGGCCATTGGTTAAATCTGCAAAAGAATGTTATCAATTATTATTACAAACCTGGGATGAAAACAAGATTAAATTTGTAGAGCAGTTTAAAGCTGTTTTAATGAACCAGGCCCAAAGAGTTGTAGTAATTTATGAGTTATCAACCGGAGGAGCTACCGGCACAGTGGCAGACCCGAAATTAGTTTTTACAGCGGCTTTAAAAGCGAATGCCTGCAACATAATATTATCACATAATCATCCCTCTGGCAACCTTAAACCAAGCAGGGCAGATGAAGAACTGACAAAGAAGATTGCAGCCGCTGGAATGTATCTTGACATAAAAGTGATAGACCATATTATTGTTACCAGCGAAGGGTATTATTCTTTTGCTGATGAGGGGCTTCTATAGCCCCATAATTACTCAATTTGAGGAGTTTAAGCGACTTTTTTAAGGCTTAAACGTTATATTTACGCCTAATAAAAAAATAACCTAAATCTAAGAAGAAGGAATGATCTTAACCGCTTACCATGCAAAATATTATGCCCACGAATTAACCAAACGTTATTCTTCAAATAGCTTGCAAAAATTCACGGCTTCGCTTGCAGATGCACAGGTGGACTTAAATCCTCACCAAGTAGATGCGGCCTTATTTGCATTTCAATCTCCATTATCAAAAGGAGCATTATTAGCAGATGAAGTTGGATTAGGAAAAACAATTGAAGCCGGTATTGTTATTTCTCAAAAATGGGCAGAAAGAAAACGAAAAATTTTAATTGTGGCGCCCGCAAATCTTCGTAAACAATGGAATCAGGAAATTGCAGATAAATTCTTTTTGCCTTCTGTAATCTTAGAAGCCAAATCTTTTAATGAAGAATTGCAAAAAGCAAATTTCAATCCATTTGAGCAAAAAGATAAAATAGTTCTTTGTTCCTATCAGTTTGTAAAAAGTAAAGCTGTTTATATTAGCAAAGTTGATTGGGATTTAGTTGTAATTGATGAAGCCCACCGTTTGCGGAATGTTTACAAGACATCAAATATAATTGCTAAAGCAATAAAAGATGCTTTAGCTCATTTTCCAAAGATTTTGCTAACGGCTACGCCTTTGCAAAATTCATTATTAGAACTATATGGATTAGTAAGCATTATTGATGAATATAGCTTTGGTGATTTAAAAAGTTTTAAAACTCAATTTACAGGCCAGGCCACCCAAAATAATTTTGATGAACTTAAAAGAAGATTAGAACCAATTTGTAAAAGAACCCTTAGAAGACAAGTTCAGCAGTATATTAATTACACTAAGCGTACATGTATTCTCCAAGAGTTTACCCCACGAGAAGATGAACAGAAATTATATGATTTAGTTTCCGATTATCTGCAAAGACCAAACTTGTATGCTTTGCCACCCGGTCAGCGAACACTGATGACTTTAATACTTCGTAAGTTGTTGGCATCTTCTACGTATGCTATTTCAGGCACATTGCAAGGGCTTGCTGATAAATTAGAAAAGACAATTACTAAGCAGGAAACTTCACCACAAAATGTGGATGAAGTTTTCACCGAACATTATGAAACCTATGAAGAGCAACAAGACGAATGGGTAGATGATGAAGA
>JANPNY010000149.1:0-5153 GCA_031427745.1 Chitinophagaceae bacterium
TTGGCTAAAGCACACTTATTTACCACTTATTAAGGATTGTTTATGTGACGCACCCAAAAATAAACAGACACATTATGAAGTGCTAAAAGTTAATAATAAAAAGCCTTAAGTTAACGACTATGGTGGCGACACCGACCACGGGAACAGCCGGCCTATGTTTACTTTAGGTTGTTCTATCTTACCAAAACAACAGTTCCTTTTTTTAAAAACAAGCCGCCGGCCGGGCATTGCATTTCGGCAAAATAGGCATAGGTGCCTCCTGGCAGCGGCTCCCCATTATAAGTACCGTTCCATCCGGTAAACCTATCTGTGGCTGTGTAATTGCTTCGTTCATATACCGGCGTACCCCAGCGGTTATAAATAACCATATGCTTTACAACAGACATCCCCATAATGCTAAACACATCATTTTTTCCATCACCGTTTGGAGAAAATGCACCCGGAATAAATACCCGGCTTTGGTCGCACTGCAATTTTAATTTTACTGATGCGGAGGCTGTGCAGCCATTATTGTTGGTTACGGTAAGCAGGTAGGTTTGTTCTGCCAGCGGGGTACTTTTAGGATTTGAACAATTTGTACAATTTAGGTAATCTGAAGGGCTCCAGCTCCAGGCAGTTACATCGCTGCTGCTGGTACTATTTATTGATACCTGGCTACCCAGCAAAATCTCAGGTAGTGGTGAAATGTTTACAGTGGGCAAAGGCAATACAGTTACAATTACTGTGGTGGTATCTGAAAAACATTTAAACTCATCAGTGCCGGTTACGGTATAGGTAGTGGTACTTGTTGGGCTTGCCAGCGTAGTGCCTGTCTGCGTTTCATTTAAGCCGCCAGTTGAAAATATCCATTTAAAAGATGTCGCACCGGAAGCAATTAATTGTACAGACTTTCCAAGGCAAACAGCAGTATTTCCACTCACACTTATTTTGCCGGGCTGTACAACTGTAATTGTTTGCCCTGCTGTGCTGGTACACCCAATATTGTCTTTTACTGTGAGCAGATAATTTGTGGTAACAACAGGATTTGCCACCGGATTGGCAATGGCGGCATTGCTTAAACCCGATGCAGGCGACCAGGAATAGGAGGTTCCGCCGGATGCAACCAAGCTTGCAGGTTGCCCCAGGCAAATTCGTGGGTTTTGTGGTACAATTGTAATTACCGGGTTGGGATGAACATTGATAGTATCGGGCAACATTGCAGCCGCTGTGCATCCAATTGAATCGATCAGCAAAAGCAATGGGATGTAGCTGCCGGGCTCTTTATACTGATGCGTAGTGTTATTTGTATTGCTACCGCCCACAGTACCATCTCCATAATCCCAAAGGTAAGCGGTGGCATTAACAGCAGCTGCTGTAAGTGTTGGAGTAAAACCAATGCAGCCTTCTTTCTTACTGGTTTTTATACTTCCGTTTGGTAATAAAATATTGATAGAATCTTTGAAGGTTGCCGTAAGTCCGCTGGGGCCATACACATATAAAGTGATGATGTATTTGCCTGCCTGTTCGTAGATGTGGCTTGGATAATTAAGATTATCAGCTGAAGTACCATCACCAAAATCCCATTTTACGGAAGTATAATTATAAGAATTGTTACTCAGGTTTACCAGTACAGGCGGGCAACCTGCACCCGTTAAATAATTGTTGCTGATACTAAATGCTGGTACAAAATTATTTACAACAATTAACTGTGATGCCGTGTCCGAACAACCTGATGAAGGGTTTACTGCAATAAGTTGCACGGTGTAGCTGCCTGGGTTGTAATAGGCATGTACCGGTGAGTAATCAGCCGACGATGTTCCATCTCCAAATAGCCATTTGTATTCTGTTGCAGGGCTGTTGTAATTATTGGTGTTGTTATTGAAATAAACAGGTAGTGTGATAGTTGTATTAGCAGATGATACCCCGAATGCTGCTTTAGGTCCGTTTACTTCTGCAACCTGGTATTGGGCATTGGTGCTGGTGTTGGTTGTACACCCGGTGGAATCGGTTATTGTGAGGCTGATATTGTATTGTCCGGGATCAGCATAAATATGGCTCACTATTCCACCGGTTGAAAAAGTTTGTGAACTGCCGTCACCAAAATTCCACTGCCACGATATTATTTTATTGTTTGTTTTAGAAGTGTCTTTTAGTAACACAGGCAGTTTAAAACACTTGTTATCTGACAATTTTTCAAACCCTGCAAGTGAGCCTTTTGAAACTAATTTTATATAATTACTAGTGTCCTGGCATCCAAAGCTAACAGAAGTTGTTATAACCCTCAGGTCATTTTTCGCCTTATCAAAATTCGATAATGTTCCAAAAAATTCATTACTCCAGAGGTAAAAGTAATCATCCACTTTTACTATCCCGCTAAAGGGAGATTTGTCTCCATACTCATATGCCATCGCATAATTAGGGCTTATTAAATCAACCAAAGGATTTCGATCGTAGTTGGTAATTTTTACAACCAGTTTGTCCTCGCTGCAAACTTCTGTTTTATCTGCAGTTAACAATGGAGATTGTTTTAGCAATGCTTGAGCGTAAGAGAAAGCACTTACTGTACATTGTGCGTTGGTGGCAGTAAGTTTTATTGGGTATTGCTTGCTCACTGTATACTGGTGCTGGACTGTTTTCTTCGTACTGTCTGTTACAAGCGTTGTGCCGTCCCCAAAATCCCAGGTAAGCTGATTGGCTTTTATTGATGCTTGTGTAAAAGTTACTAGTCCCCTGTTTCCGTCACAGGTATTGGTGACACTTGCAATGATCGGAAACGGTGGCAATACTTTTATATAATTTACCCTGATCATTGTATCGCTGCAATTGCCCCTGTCTGTTACAATTAAACGGACGGTGTAAGTACTGTCATAATTATAGATGTGGTTAGTATTAAATGCAGCATAATAGCCACGTGACGTACCATCACCATAATCCCATTCGTAACTCCAATTGCCGGGTGCTGTTTCTGCAGTAAAAATCACCTGGTTGGTACCACATAGCGTGGTTGAATCGGCAGTAAAATTTGCAATGGGTTTGGGATAAACATCTATCGTTTGGTGCTGTAACGTGTTGGTGCAGCCGGATAGCGTTTTATAAGTTAGCGTTACCGGGTAACTTCCCGGAACACTGAAAGTGTGGTCAATTTCCGGAGCGGTTGAACTTGTGCTATCACCAAAAGTCCAGTTGTAACTGAGAATACTGTCAGTTACCGGGCTGATGAAAGCGCTCAACTTTAGCCGGACTGATTCGCATGCTACATTAGTAGCCTGGTTTTGTATGTACACATAAGGTGGCGTAATGCTTACGATCTTTTCAGCAACAGCAGTGCAGCCTGTAGCATTCTGCACCTTCAGTCTTACCCGGGAATCCCCATTGGATTCGTAGGTGAAAGATGGGTTTTTTAACCTGGAAAAAACAGAGTCAGAATAATACTGGCTTTGAAAATTCCACTCCCATTTTATATTACCTGCGGTAGTATCGTTAAAATTGCAAGCTACCGGAGCTCCGCAGTTTCCCATTACGGTTGAGCTGAAGCCCTGCAAATCCGGGCTTTTTTTTACATCTATAATTTTCGATACAGAATCTTTACAGGTACCAAAAGTGTTGGTTAGTTTGATAGTATGCTGACCGCTGCCGGGGAAGGAAGTATAGAAAGCTCCGGAAGTGTAGGACTGATCAACCCCATCTAATGTCCACACATAATTGTCAGGCACAGGCGTGCTGCTGTTACTGAAGCTAATATAGTCCGTGCTGTTGCAAATCAACGCAGGCTGTGTAAAATCAGATGTAAAATCAGCTACATTAATGTATCCGGATAGTGTACTGGTGGCAACACAGCCCTCAGAACTGGTAACGGTGAGTGCTACGGTGTAAGTACCCCTTTTGTTAAATACATGCGATGGTGCGGCCAGCACAGCGGTTGAACCATCACCAAAATTCCAAAGGTAACTAAGCGTACCCGGTCCGGTACTGGTATTACTAAATTGCACCGCATCCGTTATCCTGCAAAGTATTGTTTTGGCAGCAGCAAAATTTATGACGATGGGCGGCAAAATTTTAACCAGGTTATCCTTCTGTATTGTTCTGGTGCAGCCGTAACTGTTAGCCACGGTAAGGCTTACTGTTGCGTTTTGCGGTATCGTGTAGGTATGAGATGTAATGCCGGAAAAGGTTCTCTCCGTATTACCATCACCGTAATCCCAGGTGTAGGATGTATTAGCGGTAGCTGATGTTGCTGAAAGATTTACAACGGCGGGTAAACACTCTTTCAACGGTGTTGCAGTAAAATCCACTAATGGCGGCGTATAAACAGTTATCTGGATATTTTTTGCAGAAGAAAGTGCCCCGTCTTTTACAGTTAATGTTACCGAATATGCTTTCTCCTCGTTGTAAATGGCACCGGGGTTTTGTAGAATGGAAGTATTGCCATTTCCGAAATCCCATAAATAGGCAGCGGCCGCTGTAGCGCCGGAAGTAGTATTGGTAAAAGTTATTGCCAGTGGGGCACAGCCCCCTGTTTTATTTACCTGGAAGCTAGCACTTAGCTGTGCACCTGCATACAAGTAACATAAAAAAATAAGCTTAACAGATAACAACAATGATTTTAAAAAAGGGCTGCCTGAAATGACCACAGAAATAAGTTGAGTAATGGTTGCTGATTGGTTTATGCAATATATACAATGTCTCTCACTTAAGTAATCACAAGATAAAAATGGTCAGGAGTAACCAACTCCTCACTCATACCAGAATTACAGCACTTCTTTTTATTTGCCTCCAGCTTTAGCTAGAAGATCAATCAAAAGTGCTTACATGATGGCTTCAGCCAAAACAACTGTTCGCAGTGATAAGGCAATATTTTGCTAAAGCCATCTTGCTGCCTTGTACTATTTCTCCACTGGCTAAAGCCAGGGGCAATTGATAAATCCTTCTGCAAAACAAAAAGACCAAACGCCTCCCGCAAAATCTTCCCCCGTGGTCGGTGTCGCCACCATAGTCGTTAACTTAAGAAAAGCTGGCTTGAATAAATTAATGAAAAAAAGCTCCCTGCGGAGCTATAAACCTCTTCAATTTTCTCCCCATAATTTTAAAAAAGCACCTGGTTTTAGTTTTAGAATTCCGGTGCTTTTGCAGCTACAAGTTAACGATTGTATGGGAGAAACTTGCTTAAAATCGAT
>JANPNY010000150.1:0-2874 GCA_031427745.1 Chitinophagaceae bacterium
TTGATATCCATTTCAACCGCACCGGTATTTTCATCTATGCTTAAGGTAAGTTTCCATGTTGCACCACCATCCGTAGTTTTATAAACGCCTCTTTCTTTATTGGGAGAATATAAGTGTCCCAATACAGCCACCCACGCAATGTTGGCATTGGTTGGATGTAATATTATTTTACCGATGTGATGACTCTCCGGCAAGCCAAGATAGTCCCAGTTTTTTCCATTATTTACAGATTTGTAAACTCCTGTGCCGCTGTAACTGCTGCGACTGCTATTTACCTCACCGGTGCCTACCCAAATAATACGGCTTTCCCAGTTAACGGCAATGTCGCCGATAGTGATGGCATTTTCTTTGTCAAAAATGGGAACAAAACTTAGTCCGTTGTTAACGCTATGCCACAATCCGCCAGAAGCGTAGGCAACATAAAACTCGGTAGGATCCGCAGGATTTACTTCAATGTCAACCACCCGGCCATTCATTTGGGTAGGTCCGATATTTCTAAACTGAATGTCTTTTAACAGGCTGTTTTGTTCCAATACTTTTCTTTTCTCCAGGCCCTTCAATCGTTCAACCGCACTTGTTGGCTTAATTTGTGCAATAGCTGTTAAAAATAAACCGTTAATAAAAAGTATAGTAACAGAACAAGTAATTTTGATTAGCAACTTCATAAATTAATTTTATAATATGGTAAAAAGGATGTTGAAAATACAGCAATTGATTTTAATTTTCCCATTATTATTTGTGTTGATGACAAGCGGTAATGCTCAATATAAAGACTATAAACTATCGCCCATGGGCGATACCCTTAATGCCGTTGATAAAAACGGTTTAAAACAGGGAAAATGGGTAAATACCATCGGCGAAATAAGAGGTGAACCTGGATTTGAGGAAGAAGGTTTTTACAAAAACGATAAAAAGACCGGTGCATGGAGAAAGTACAATACCACAGGAGATTTAATTGCTATTGAAAATTACCTCTTTGGAGGCAAAGATGGTTTGCAGGAATATTTTAGTTTTTTAGGTTCTCTTGAAAAACAAGAGGAATGGCGTGGCTTTAATCCCGATGCCCCCTACGATACCATCGCAGTTTATGGACCTGGCAACAACGAAATTATTGATTATAAAATTGTAAAAGCTGAGCAGTACAGTGTGCCCAATGGTGATTGGAAATACTTTGACCAAAATGGAAGACTTCTAAAAACGGACCGCTACGATCGTGGCAAATTATTACTTAATAATGAGCCTGTAAAAAAAGAAACTGTTGTAAAAACTGAAACTGACAAGCCGCAGGAAAAGGTAAAAACCAAAGAAATTTTGGAGTACGAAAAAAAATACAGTAAAAAGAAAAGAGCAAAGTTGGAAAGAGACGGAAAAACTGCGTTGTAATTTTTAAAAACCGCCCTGGTTTATAAACTAAATTGCAAATACTATCATGCTGATTTTGTAGGAGAACGAAAACATGCAACTGGCATTTTTTATAATTTGCCAACAAATTAGGACGTAGCCTGTACTGGCTTATCAAACAGGTAAATAACCAATCCCAATAATAAAATACCAATACCAATAAAGCTTTCTACAGGGCGCTCCACCAACGTAAATATCAATACCCAGGCATTAAAAATTAAAAACAACATTTGAAGTAATGGCTTTAGTGGACTTCTGAAAGTGCCTGTTTTTTTATTAGGGATAAATAAACTGGTGGCCACCGTAAGTGACGCCATCAGTTGTAAAACAAAGCCTGCATACACCAGTATTTTTTCAAATGAGCCGGTCAATGTAAGTATAATGGCTATTATTACATGCACCCACAAGGCAGCCACGGGTATGCCATGGAAATTCCTCTTTGCCAATGGCGCCCACAATTTATTTTCATTTGCCATAGCGCAGGTTACCCTAGGCCCTACCCATAAATATGAACTGATGGTAGCTACTAATTGAATAGCAATAAAAACGCTCACCCATTTACCGCCTGCAGTACCCAACAGGTTATTAAAAGCTATAAAGGTTACTTCTTCTTTTCCGTGCAACTGGGTGGCAGTTGCATTTTTTAACAGTACCGTTTGAAACAACACATAAACCAAAGACACAAACAGTGTGCTACCTATTAAAGCCTTCGGCAGATTTATTTTTGGGTTATCAATTTCATCAACAACATAGGCGGCAGCATTCCAGCCGGTATAGGCGAAAGCAACATACACCATAGAAACTGCAAAACCCGGTTTTATCAATTCATGCTGCCAGGTGTTATCCAATATAATGGCATTGGGCTGGTTGTTGGTAACAAAAAAACCCAATGCAATCAACAGCAATATAAAAACAACTTTTACAACTGTGGTAATATTTTGGAACCTGCTGCTGTGGCGTATTGTAAAGCTGTGCATTAAGCCAATTAAAACGATGATACCTATTGCAAGCCATAAATTATTTTGTAACCCAAAGGGCGCCAGGTATTTGGTAAAAGCCATAGCGGCCAAAGCAACCGGTGCCGAAAAACCAACCGTAAGGCCGGCCCAGGCCGATAAATAACCCAACAACGGATGAAATACCCTGGAGAGATAAATATAATCGCCGCCAGACTCTTTAAAATGTGTACCCAGCTCTGCATAGGCGAATGCACCAAATAACGCCAGCAAGCCACCTATAACCCACAGCAATAAAATACTCCAGGTATTTTGTACACTCGATAACTGAAAACCAACACTTGTAAAAACACCCGTACCAATCATGTTGGCAACTACAATGGCGGCGGCTGTATAAATACTGATTTTCTTTTTCAATGTATTTTAAAAAGAGGTATTTGCTGATATTAATACAACCAACAAAATTAGAAGATGACTTTTTCTTGTTGAAATAATTGTTTAGTTTAAATAAGTATTA
>JANPNY010000151.1:0-8038 GCA_031427745.1 Chitinophagaceae bacterium
GCCGGTTACCGGGGTTTGCCGGGCCGCAGCGGCTACTCGGCCAGTAAATATGCGGTGACTGGTTTTTTAGAAGCTTTGCGAACCGAAATGATTGACAGCGGTGTAAATGTAATGTGGGTTTGTCCGGGTTTTACTACTTCCAATATCCTCAACTTAGCATAATTCAACATTATTTTTTTCTCTCCGTTTGTTTCAAATTCCACAGTGGCAATTGGGTTTCCAACCGAGCCTTCCATTTTCATTACTTCGCCAAATCCAAACTTTTGATGTTCCACTTTTTGTCCCACTGTTAAATTGCTGGTATCGCTGGGAGCAAAGTCTGCAGAAGGTGTGTGCTCTTTGGTTTGCGGTTTTACGGGTACCAAATAAGCCGGGCGGGGTTTTTCTTCTCTTTTTGAAGGCGGGCTTTGCCAGGCAGGGTTACTGTTGCCACGCTGCATTCTATCAAAACCGCTGCCCCAGTTACTGGCGCCACCCTGGTTGCGGATGCCACCGCCGGCAAAACTTTTATCAATATAATTGTCCGGCATTTCGTCTAAAAAACGGCTGGGTTCATTTTGTTGCAACTGCCCAAAACGATACCGGGCATTGGCGTATGTTAGCCAAAGTTTTTTCTTAGCACGGGTAATCGCCACATAAAACAAGCGACGTTCTTCTTCCAGTTCTTCCCTTGTGTTAATGCTCATGCCACTGGGAAACAAGGTTTCTTCCAGGCCACCTACAAACACACAGGCAAACTCCAAACCTTTGGCCGCATGTATGGTCATCAACTTTACGCTATCTGCTTCATTTTTATCATTGTCCGCATCCGTTAGTAAGGTGATTTGCTGCAGGTATCCGCCCAATGATTTGTCTCCCACTTCTCCATCTTCTTCATTCATCGGTGTTTCGGTGAATTCTTTAATAGAGTTCAATAATTCCTGTACGTTTTCGTACCGGGCAACGCCTTCGGTAGTTTTATCGTTGAAGAGTTCTTTTACAATCAGCGTGTTTTTGCCCACCAACACCGCCACATCGTATGCGTTCTTTTTTTGCAATTCACTTTGAAACATTTTTATCATGGTAACAAAGTTGCTGATGGCTTCCAGCGTTCCGGATTTAAACCCAAACATAGCTGCTTTCTCCAGCACCTGCCAAAGCGTTACATCGTTTTCATTGGCAGCAAGTACCGCTCTTTCCATACTGGTTTTTCCAATGCCCCTTACCGGGAAATTGATAATTCTTTTCAACGCTTCTTCATCACTTGGATTTACCACCACTCTTAAATAGGCGATGTAATCCTTAATTTCTTTGCGCTGGTAAAAGGAAAGGCCGCCATAAATTCGGTAAGGTATATTCATACGGCGCAGGCTTTCTTCATAACTGCGACTCTGGGCATTGGTGCGATATAAAATTGCAAAGTCGTTGTTGAAAAAATGATTGCGGAGTTTTTCTTCCTGGATGGTATCAGCAACATATTTGCCTTCTTCATTATCGGTAGCTGTGCGAACTAATTTTATTTTTTCTCCTTCGCCTTTATCTGTCCAAAGTGTTTTGGGTAATTGGTTTTTATTGTTGCCGATAATTTCATTGGCAACCTCTAAAATGGTTTTAGTGCTGCGATAATTCTGCTCCAGTTTAACCACCGTTACATCATCGTAATCTTTTTCAAACTGTAAAATATTTTCAATGGTGGCACCCCTGAAGCTGTAAATACTTTGTGCATCATCTCCCACCACACAAATATTTTCATGCATGGCACCCAGTAGTTTTATTATTTCGTATTGAGACGTGTTGGTATCCTGGTACTCATCGATCATAATGTATTTAAACTTGCGTTGATACTTGCTCAATGCATCTGCATGGTTCTTTAGAAGTTCATACATTTTAAACAGCAGATCATCAAAATCCATGGCGCCGTTTTTAAAACAACGCTTGTTATAGGCATCGTATATTCTGCCAATGGCCGGTCGGTTTGCACGGGCATCTTCCTGTTGCAACGTAGAATCGGCCATATATTCTGCCGGACCAATCAGGCTGTTTTTTGCAGCAGAAATGCGGTTATAAACAATGTTGGGTTTGTACAACTTATCGTCCAGCTCCATTTCTTTCACTACGGTTTTAATAACACTTTTGGCGTCGTCTGTATCGTAAATAGTAAAGCTGGTTGGGTAGCCAATTTTGTTGGCTTCACCCCTTAATATTCTAGCAAAAACACTGTGGAAAGTTCCGATGTATAAATTGCGGGCCTCACTGTTACCGAGGGTGCGTTCCACCCTCTCCTTCATTTCCTTTGCCGCCTTATTGGTAAACGTTAATGCCAGGATATTAAAACTATCCACCTTGTGATAGCCCATCAGGTGGGCAATACGGGTTGTCAACACTTTAGTTTTACCACTGCCTGCGCCCGCAATAATCATAATAGGGCCATCTTTATGGATAACAGCCTGCCGCTGCGGCTCGTTCAATTCGTCTAAATAATTTGGCATAGCGGCGAAGTTACGAAGACGGCTTTGGAGGTTGGGGGTTGTGGGGAAATAATTATGAGCCGGGGTTGGGAATATCTATTAAACTTTAGTGGCGTCGCACTCGTGTGCAGATTAACTTTATTGAGCTTAATAAATATATGGATTTACAAGTATACAGTCTCCTGGGTGGGTGCATTTCAAATTGTCTCGGTACCATTATCGGCAAATGGATTAATACGTCTGTTAAACACAACCAATATCATCAATATTTTATAGGAAATTAAGGGCTGTATTTTCTTTGGTGGGATCGTTGGAAAATACCATTCGAAAAGATTATCATTCGAAATTTGATGAAGTAACTAAAGCATCAAGGTAAAATCATCTCCATCTTTCCAAAAAGGAAACTTTTTTCTTGTTGCTTCTAAGTCTTTCTTTAAAAGAGTGATAGTATTGATATCTTCTTCATTCGCCTTGTGGTACAGCGTTTCACCCAGGGGGTTTATCACAACGCTGTCGCCGCTGTGATAAATATTGTTACCGTCATTGCCCACCCTGTTAACCCCAATTACATAACATTGATTTTCGATGGCCCGTGCTGCCAGCAAGGTTTTCCAGGCACCTATTCTTTTTTGGGGCCAGTTGGCAACATATATTAACAGGTCGTATTCCAAAGCCACTTCAGCGTCGGACCTCATCTCTTGGTGGTGAGCCGGTGTCTGTCTTGCCCATACCGGAAATCGCAGATCGTAACAGATTTGTAAATTTATTTTCCATCCTTTTACAGAAGCAATCAATCTTTTTTTTCCGGCTGTGTAATGCTCGTTTTCGTGGGCAAATGCAAACAGGTGTCGTTTATCGTAGTAACCGAATTGGCCATTGGGCAACATCCAAACGAGGCGATTGAAATAGTTGTTTTCTTCTTTTATAATAATGCTTCCGGTAAGAATAATTTTTTTTGTTATCGCCATTTTTTTCATCCAATTCACCGTTTCGCCATCCATGGTTTCTGCAAACAATTTCGGTTGCATACTAAAGCCTGTGCTAAACATTTCTGGCAACACTACTATTTCTGTTGGTGATTGAATGCTGTTTATTTTTGCCTCCAGCATTTGCAGGTTGGCCTGCTTATTTTCCCAGATAAGATTGGTTTGTATAGTGGTGATGGTGAGCGGTAACATGATTGATTATTTATAACAAATGTATTGCACTGGTTGAACAAAAACTATACAGATTATTTTCTGTAACAATAAAAAACGGTCGACTAAAAATAGCCGACCGAATTAAAAAAAGTATTGTGTTTACCGGTTTCCACGTTGTGGTGCCTGGCTTGTTCTTCTTCCACTGTTCCACCTGTTTTGCGATGGCTGTGGCCGCCTGTTATTATTTTGTGATTGTCCGCCCCCTGTTGCTTGCGGAGCAAATGATGCTGCACTTAATGGAAACGGATGGCTATCTGTAATTGGAATATTTTTTCCAATCAGCTTTTGAATTTGTCTCAGGTCGTCTTTTTCTTCGTGATCGCACATGGAGAAAGATGTACCTGCGTTGCCAGCCCTACCTGTACGACCGATACGGTGTACATAGGTTTCGGGAACTTCTGGTAGTTCAAAATTTATTACATGCGTCAGGTCGTCAATATCAATTCCCCTTGCAGCAATATCTGTAGCTACCAAAACTTTCAACTGTCCATCTTTAAAATTACTTAAGGCATTCTGCCTTGCATTTTGCGATTTGTTGCCATGTATTGCAGCAGAGGCAATTTTTTCGTGGTGTAAAATTTTCACCAGTTTATCTGCACCATGTTTGGTACGGGTAAAAACCAATGCCCTTTCTATACTATGGTTTTTCAACAGGTACAATAACAGGCCCGGTTTATTTTTTTTATCTACGTAAAACAAACTCTGGTCAATCATATCAACAGTAGAAGAAACCGGAGCAACAGAAACGGTTGCAGGTTTGGTCAATAAAATATTGGCCAATGATTGTATCTCCGGGGGCATAGTTGCGGAAAAGAAAAGTGTTTGCCTGCGTTCGGGCAATTTGATGATCACTCTTTTTACGTCGTGAATAAAACCCATGTCCAACATTCTATCGGCTTCATCCAATACAAATATTTGTAAGTGTTGCAAACCAATAAAACCCTGGCTCATTAAATCCAGCAGACGACCGGGAGTTGCTACTAAAATATCCACGCCATTTCTTAACTGGTTGGTTTGGTGTAATTGCGAAACACCACCAAAAATTACTGCATGGTTTAAGCCACAATATTTTCCGTAAGCTGCAAAGCTTTCATCTATTTGGATGGCCAACTCCCGTGTTGGTGTTAATATCAATGCCTTAATGTGGCGACGGCCTTTTTCTTTTTCCTGTTGCTTTGCATTGTACAACAATTGCAAAATAGGGATGGCAAAGGCTGCTGTTTTACCGGTACCGGTTTGTGCGGTTCCTAATAAATCCCTGTTGGCCAACACGTATGGTATTGATTGTTGCTGAATAGGGGTAGGAGTGGTGTAACCCTCATCTGCCAAAGCTTTCAGGATGGGTTCAATTAATTCTAATTTTTTAAAATCCATGTAATGGTTTTATTTTTTTAAGGCTGGGAAAGACGTTGCATTTTCTAAATCAGCGAAGGAAATTTTTACCATAACGGCTTACAACTTGCCGTATCACTTGTATGGTGTAGGCTGCGAAGGTAGGGATTTGTTTTTTGATGTGATTTCTGACTAATGGATCGTTTTACAATTAGCACTTCGGCAGAGCATTTAAATCTTCTTCACTTATTTGAATAAATAATTTTACCACAACGTAATGGTAAAAGATATTAATAAAATACATCAGAGAAATCGTAAGTAAATCCTGCTATTTTATTACTGCATCTATCTCTTCATCGCCATCCAAATGATTCATCTGCTGTATAATGTTTCCATAACGACGGGCAACATAATTACACATGGGTTTTACCGTGAAAACTTTGGGGTTGGGCAGGCAGGCGGCTATCATAGCCGCTTCTGCCTGTGTTAAGTTTTTGGCATCTTTATTAAAATATATTTTGGCTGCAGCCTGGGTTCCAAATATGCCTTTGCCCATTTCGGCTATATTTAAATAGGTTTCCAATATTCTCTTTTTGCCCCAGATTTTTTCAATCATAAAAGTAAAATATACTTCCAATCCTTTTCGGAAGTATCCTCCGCCTTGCCATAGAAAAACATTTTTGGCAACCTGCTGACTGATGGTACTTGCACCCCGAGTTTTTGTTGGATGTTTTTTATTGTAGTTGATGGCTTTTTTAATAGCTTTTACATCAAAGCCATCATGGTCGGGAAAAAGCTGGTCTTCGCTGGCTATTACTGCCAGTTTAATATTGGGGCTCATCTCGCTATAACTTACATAATCTCTTTTTAAACCGTTACCCCGCAGTACACTTACTATTTGTGTAATGGTGATGGGGGGATTTACCCATTTGCAGATAAGGATATAAGCAAACTGAAAAATGAAAAGAAAAAGAAAAAGTCTTTTAAGAAAACGCCCGGCTTTTTTCATGCTTTATTGTAGATATTTTTGATGGCAGAAAGTTAAAAATTATTGGGAACGGATTGTGCCTGTACATATTCCAGTTTATATTTTTTACCAAGCACCATGCCCTTTCCGCCTTGTTTTGACAATATATAGCCAAGTCCTCCAAGGGCAATTCCTGCAGCTAATAACTCTGGACTAAATTTTTTATTATCTGCCAAAAAAACGACACCGCTGGCAAGTGTTATAAGAATGCCCCCACCCATTAATGCTGCCCCACTACCGCTAACATCAAAATGTCTTCCTGTTTTTCCAATTGAAAAAATTTCTTTGTAATGATAAGAATGAAGATAGCTTCCTAAGGTATCTAAAATATAAACGCCTAATTGTGTCATTGCTGGTCTTACGATGTATTCTTTTAAAAAAAGGGTATCGTTTTTAATTCGTAAAATATTCGCCTCCATAAATGCTCCGATATTGGTAGTAAATGAAATTGTGCCTCCGGAAAAATAAGTGGCAATTGTTATGTTTCTCTTCTTTAATAAAATAAAATCCGATGCCTGGGCAAATGTTAGGTAAGTGAAAATGCAAAAAGGTATTATCAGCAATTTTCTCATTTGTCAATTTTAAAAAATCCTATTTAACCCTGGTATAAAATAATCCAAAAATTAAAGCTGCAGCAAAAGAAAGTAATATTAAACCCGAAATTTTATTAATCAATGATATATTTTTTTCGTTGAGGCTTTTACGAATTTTACCAGCCAAAAGCACCTTTAGTATATCGACAGTGGTGTTTATTACAATACAGGTAGTGAAAATTATTATACGCTCTTTTAAATTGTGAGAAGCAGCAATAGCAGTTGCGGTGGTAAGCCAGAATGCCATCACAGCTGGATTTACAGAGTTTATGACAAAACCAGATAGCACTAGTTGGGCATGTTTACTTGTTGTAATTTTTATTTTTGCCTCATCTTCCTTAAGATGAATTTTTTTAAAGAACAGGTAATATATTCCCAGCGCTAATAAAAACAGACTTCCTGCAAAGCCAATCTCTTTTTTAAAGTGCAACATTTGTCCCACCAGTTCGGAAAATACATTGCTCAGTATTACCCAGAATAAATCACTGAGCCAAACTCCGGCCACAAAACTAAAACCTCCTGCACGGCCATTGTTAATGCTTTGTTTTATAATTGTAAATACTACCGGGCCTACAGAAAATACCAATAACAGGCTTATGGCAAAACCTTTTAAAAATGCGTCAATCATTCATTTTAAATTGGTTGGAAACATGGTGTAAGTGAAGATAAAAATAAATGCTGACTATTTCTTTTTGTAGATAGGTACAGTGCTGCATGGTTCACCGTACATAATACTTTTTGCTACCGGTCTTAATAATTTAGTAGCTTCCATATAGGCGGCTTCGCCAATTGGTAATTCACCGCAACCTTTTATTACAACCCTTTTATCAATAAAATCATCTACCGGTATGGCTTTTATATTTTTTATCAACTGGTAATTTTTTGTTTGTTCAGCATCTCCAAAAAACAACTCCCTGGCTGTTGGTTGTAAATAGCTTGCTACCAGCATGTAGGCCCAAATGGGTATAATAGCGTCTGCGCTGCAGGTAACAGCTACTATTTTATTTTCGAACTTAGCGGTATCGAGATTTTTTAATGCTTCCCTAAAATCCTTTTCTTTAAGAATGAGCCCCATAAATAAATAATCCTTCAAATCAAATACTGCTATTTCATCGGTAGGATAAAAGTCCTCCAGATTGAGGGTGAACAGGGCGCTTTCGCTTACCTTATTAATAATTACTTCGCTCATATCGCAAAATTAGGTGTTCTTTTTAGCAAGCGTATTGTCCGGGTTTCGAAAAATGAAATATTTAACCTTAGATGTGCCATTATTAAAGTAGATGTACTCTAATAATAAAAAAAGCCCCGGAAAACCGAGGCTTAATAACATTATTAAGGAGTTAACTAAAAGGTTTTGCTTCTGTCGTCTTTTATTGTTGCTAATTTTTTCAACGACTCAAACCAACCTGAGTTTATTTGTTGTGATAATGTCCTTGCTCT
>JANPNY010000152.1:0-5174 GCA_031427745.1 Chitinophagaceae bacterium
GATCTACGAACACCCCCCTGTGTACTACAAACCCTGCTAAAATACAAAACCCTTTAGTAGCCGATGTTTCAGAATTTGAAAACCAAAATAATCATGAAAAATGATGAAAAATAGTAGTTTTAGCTGCAATGTGGGTTAAACGCTTACCAACAACGGCAAACGCCCCGGTTGTGTCTTTTTTAACCAACCGGCGAAGCGTTGTAATCTAATGCTGTAACTAGTTTTTTTTAAATTACTGTACGCCGCTTTTTCTAAACGAGTTTACCAATGTTGTGGATATTTTCCACAGGCTTACACATCGCTAAAACCATGTTGCTACGTGCCTTCGGGTGTTGGTCAAAAGACCAACATCGGCGTTTGCTTAGTGGGTTGCTTTTTATTCAAGCCAGCTTTTCTTAAGTTAACGACTATGGTGGGGACACCGATCACGGGGGCAGTGATTCAAATAATTTTAACCCTAATGAATGAGCAAAACTACCACCCACCTGCGTTTTGCTCTGCCATTACCGGCAAGTGTTTTTCCAGGGTAGCTCCTTGTAACAAATAGTTTCATCGGTTTACAACCGCAGCGCAAATTAACAAAGCAGGTATAAAGCAAATAACAAATAACGGTACACTTGGTACAATATTATTTTTTGCCGCCTTAGGTAGTTGCCGAGATATGATCGGCAACCAATGGCCAAAGCGCACGTAAAAAATCATACATTTATTACGCTATTCACATTTGTGTATATTTATACAGCAACAATAGATTTTTTCACAAACTCACTTTGGATGTTGTTATTGCAGCATTCATTCTATAATGTACAAATATTGCTAAAAATGGTCAGTTTTAGAATTGCAACAAATGAAGATAATGTGAAGTTGATTCAACTTGCTGCCTCATCTGCTATGGCAGGGAAAATCGGCTTGAGAATAGACAGGCACCCGGATTTTTTTGCCTTATTGAAAATGCGTGGTGATACTAAAGTATTCGTTGCCGAAGAGAATAATATAATTATAGGTGCCATTTGTGTATCTCAGCAGAAAGTTTATGTAGGCGGCGAAATTTACCCGCTGCAATATATTGGTGATTTTAAAGTTGCCGATCGTTTCAGGAACAAGGGGATTGGTTTAAAGCTATGCAACGAAATGGCAGACTATGTAATATCCCATAACTCCGACCTGGCTTTTTTAAATGTTTCTATGGGAAATTCAAAGCCGGTTTCCTTCTTTAAAAATCGCCCCAATGTGCCTGATTTTGACAACATAGGTATTTTTAAAATCTATCAGATTATTGGAAAAAGGATGAAACCAGCAATTCATAAATATTCTGTAGAAGAAACTTTATTCAATGATGATGTACTGCAATTTTTCAATCGCCATAACAGTAACTATCAATTGGGTACAGTAATAACAGCAGAAAAATTTAGTGCTGCAAATATTTTTATAATCAGAAAAGGCGAAAAGATTATTGCAGCAATGAGCCTGATGGATACAATGCCGGTAAAGCAAAATGTGATTACTGCTTTATCATGGAAATTAAAATTAGTACTAAAATTGATAAATGCATTCAGCAGCCTTTCGGGACTTTCAAGAATGCCTGTATTGAACGAGCCTGTTAAGATGTTGTACATCAAATACCTGGCTGTTGAACCCAATCACATACACCTGGTAAAATTCCTGATAAATTATGCAAGAAACATTGCTTTTGAAAAATCTTATTCGTATGTTTCTATCGGTCTTCACGAAAAAGATAAATTTAATGATTGTCTTGCAGGGTTGCCGAAGCTAACATTCAAGTCAGTAGGTATGTTATTGAGCATAAAAAATAACCGTGCCCTTATCAAAAAAGTAAAAGATGGCGTTCCGTATGAAGACTACTCGACGGTATAATTTGATACAAAACCTTAAATCAACTTAAAATGAATGCAACAAAAAACAAACCATTAACTATTGAAGAATTTAATGTGATCTCTGATATCTTTTCACAGGCCATAACCGGCGAATTGATCGGAATGTCCAATTTTGCATCTCTTACGGATACCATTGATGACCCACATGAAAAAATGGAGGCAGTTGAACATGCCAACAGCGAAAGAATGCACGCCGAAGTATTTAGTGCATATGCTAAAAGGGAAAAACTAAAAGTCAATATCAATTTAGGCGGCGAATATTGGGGTAATGTGAGAAAGCACTTTTTATCTTATGCCCTTCAAAAAGATTTCGTAGCCTGTCTTATTATACAGGAAGTAATGTTGGAGTCATTTGCAATTTCCATGTATACGGATGTAGGTAACGCTTTAGGTGAGGAAGCCGGCGAGCTTTTTCTACGCATAGCCGACGAAGAAAAAGAACACCTGGAACATTCTTCCGATATTCTTCGGGCTGAAATGCATAAAGACCCTGCTGCCTTTATCAATAAGTTTGAGGAAATTCATTTTAAATGCATGACCATCCTTGCTCAATTTAGCGCAACTACCGACCTGCGTGGCCATTGTGGAGTTTGTAATGGTGATTGTATGAAAACTTCGTTACACCATATAGGTCTTGATATTGTAAACCTTCGTGGAAATGCAATGGCATTATATGCAAGTGCATTGGATAATATCGGGATACCCGGAGAAAAATCTATTGTATGGCTAGCCCAACTTCCAGCTTAGATTTTGCCGTGATTGGCCACCAGGATAACTGGGAACATATCGAAATTTTTGTAAATAGTCTGCGTACAAACGGGCAGGAAAAACTTTCACTGGAAAAGATAAAAAATATTTTTCCCTTTATTCCTCCACGGGTACTTTTTAGAGTGAAAGTAAAATCTACCACAGGCAATGAAATAAATGGAATTTATATAGACAGTTTTATTGACCCGGATAAACTGGACTCAAAATACGCAAAAGCCAATATTAATAAAGTAGTACAGGCAGCGTGCTGCGCTGCAAAAGAAAGCGCATATATTACAACACTTGGTGGGTTTACTTCTATTTTGCAGGAAGGGAATTTTGATTCTTTTCCTACAAACGAAACAACATTTACAACCGGAAATACATTAACAGCAGCGTACATTGTAAAAGGAGTAGAAGTTGCATCGAAGCAATGCGGCATTGAACTCGAAAATTCAACATTGTTGATACTGGGAGCCACAGGAGATATCGGAATAGCATGCGTAAATTATTTTAAGAAAAAGGTAAAACAACTGCTGCTATGTGCACGAAACCAGAACCGGCTAAAAAAACTTGCAAACAGTTTATTGGATGAAAAGGTAACTGTAAAGTATGATGTTACAGTAGATGGACTGCTGCAGGAAGCTGATGTTATTATATGCGTAGCAAGTACAACCGGGTTTACTTTCAGAGACTGTAAAAAAAACGTACTGATTTGTGATGCCGGTTATCCTAAAAATCTTGATAAACAGATAAAAAATAACACTGAAGTTCATTTGTTTCATGGAGGAATGGGGCAGGTAAGCATGGGGTACTATTTTGATCCAGACTATTCAAAAAGTATTTACCATTATCCCGCTCCGGGTATAGCCCACGGCTGCATCCTGGAAGCAATGGTGCTGGCTTTTGAAAATAAAATTGAAAGTTACTCTAGCGGTAAAGGAAATATCACTACTGATAAAATTGAAGAGATTTTTACAAGTGGACTAAAACATGGAATTACCCTGGCCCCGTTTCATAACGCTAACGGGTTGTGGCCTGATCAAAAAAAATAAAATGAAAAAAGAACAAAAACAAGTAAAATTATTTAAACTGGTGTTTACGCATAACTGGGAAGACCCGGAAAGTGACCTGGCAGCTTTGCAGATAAAAAGCAATGATGTTGTGCAGGCTATTACATCAGGCGGATGTAATGTACTCGGCTTTTTGTTGTATGATCCCAAAGAAATTTATAGTGTGGATATTAACCCTGCACAATCTTATTTACTCGAATTAAAAATTGCAGCAATTAAGTCGTTTGATTTTGCAAATTTTATTGCATTTGCCGGGTTAACTGAATGTGATAACCGAATAGCAATGTACAAGAAATTAAAGCAGGTATTAAGTTCTGAGGCTGTTGACTTTTGGGATAACCAATCTAAAATCATAAGCAAGGGTTTTATAATGAATGGCAAATATGAGCGGTTTATAATACTGGCCGGTAAATTTATTTCACTACTGCAGGGCAGGAAAAAAGTGCTTGCATTGTTTGAAAAGAAATCAAAAGAGCAACAGCAAACTTACTTTGATGAAGTATGGAACACCAGAAGATTTAAATATATTTTTAAGATACTGTTTAATAAGAGAATGCTTGCAAGGCGTGGACTCGTAGCCGATTATTTTACATTCGATGATGGTAGCAGTTCCTTTGCCGACAGTTTTTACAATCGCTCCAGAAAGGCATTCAGGGATATCCCCATTGAAAAAAATTATTTTTTATCTCTTTATCTTTTAGGTAAATATATTGATCCGAAAGTAGTGCCCGCTTATTTAAGAGAGGAGCATTATGAAACCATAAAGTCGAGGATCGACAGAATTAAAATTATTACCGGCGAAGCACAACAATGGATTGACACTATGCCAGACAAATCAATAGACTGTTTTGCCTTATCAAATATTTGCGAATTGATGAATGAACAAGAAACACACACACTGTTTACTGCAGTAAACAGAACAGCTAAAGAAGGAGCAAGAATTATTTTTAGAAATTTGATGATACCTCGGGAAGTTCCTGAAGACTTGCAGGCTACAATTAAAAAGGATCAGTTGCTTAGCAAACAGTTGTATGAGAAGGACAGGTCTTTTGTGTATGGAAAAGTTGCCGCTTATGTCGTCGAAAAAAACAATAACTAAATAATGAATTACTCTATTCCTACAAAGCTTAATATTTTAATTATTGTTGTTTGTACGATAGCATTCTTCAGTTTGTTTATAGCCGGCACGCACTTTCACCAGATATGGGTACAGTTACTGCTTGGAATTCTGTTTGGAATTGTAATGATTCCGGTTTACTCATTAATGCACGAAGCTGCTCATAATACACTTCACCCATCTGCCAAGAGCAATTTGCTTCCGTGGTCGGTGTCGCCACCATAGTCGTTAACTTAAGGCTTTTTATTATTAACTTTTAGCACTTCATAATGTGTCTGTTTATTTTTGGGTGCGTCACATAAACAATCCTTAATAAGTGGTAAATAAGTGTGCTTTAGCCAA
>JANPNY010000153.1:0-14535 GCA_031427745.1 Chitinophagaceae bacterium
ACCGGTGGTTTTATTTTGAAAGATGGTTTTCTGTATTGCAGTAACGAACCGGGTTTGGGATTAAAAAGATTGTAGCTGCTAGCAATGAAGTGAATCAGAAAAATCCCTGAATTAATCATCCATTTTTTTTAATCAAATAACATCGAAGCTGTCTGTTACAAAATAAAAAGGAGCGATTGTTTTGTTGATAAAAACAATCGCTCCTTTTTATTAATGCTTGGTGTGCTAAAAATATTTTGTAACGCCTGGTGTGGCAACCGGATAAAAGCCATCCTCGTTAGGAACTACCGGTGGCGTTGCATTCCAGTCATAAATTTTCGGATGAATATCGATGCCTGAATGAATGGCTTTATCCATTTCTATCATTTGCCCGCTGTAAGTTGCCATGCGTCCCAAAATAGAAGTCATGGTACTTCTGGCGCCATTTTCTGCATCTGCAAACTTGTATTCGCCTTTTACAATTGCAGCAAATAGTTCATCATGTTCAGTTTGATAGGGATTGTTTTCTGTGCTCTTGTCAAACTGGTATATTATTTTTCCTTTAGAATCTATAATGTTGGCGTCACCACATTGTATTTTACCTTTTGTGCCAATGAGTAATTCATCCACTTTACTCATGGTGCCTTGTATATGGCGGCATTGGCTGTTAAGTATGCTTCCGTCTGCATAAGTAAATTCCACAAAATGATGATCAAAAATTTCACCGTGTTCTTTTCCTTTCCTTACCTGTCTGCCGCCCATGCCTTGTGCTTTTACAGGGTAGCCTCCTTTAAACCAGTTAACGGCATCAATATTATGAACGTGCTGTTCATTAATATGATCACCACATAACCAGTTAAAATAATACCAGTTACGCATTTGGTATTCCATTTCTGTCTGGCCTGGTTTACGGGGTCGTACCCATACGCCGTCATTGTTCCACCATGCCTGTGCGGAGGTAATATCACCAATCATATCCTTGCGCTTAAATAGTTCCCTGTAAGAATTTTGGTAGTGCCGTTGCAATCCTACAACCACGTTTAATTTTTTTTGTTTTGCCAATGCGGCGGCGGCTAAAACTCTTTGTATTCCTGCAGGATCGGTGGCTACCGGTTTTTCCATAAAAACATGTTTACCCTGCTTGATGGCTTCTTCAAAATGAATGGGCCTAAAACCGGGAGGTGTTGCCAAAATAACAACATCGGCCAATGCAATCGCTTTTTCATAACCATCAAATCCGGTAAATTTCCTTTCTTCGGGAACATCAATTTTTGTTTTAACAGCACCTCTGCCTCCGGATGATTCTGCGATATCATCGCTCATTAATTCTTTGTAGCAGGTATCTAAGTTATCCCTGAAAGCATCTGCCATAGCTACCAGTTTTACATTTTGTTTACTCAGCAGCGCCTGCATTGCAGCTCCGGTACCACGGCCGCCGCAACCCACCAATACTATTTTAATAACGTCATCAGCGCCTGAAAAATAATTGGCTTTTGATAAGAGCGGCGCAGCAATTAATCCGCCGGCAAGTATTGACCCCTGCAATAAAAATTCTCTCCTGGAATGGCAAAGTAATTTAGTAACATCGTTGTTCATAATTGATTGGTTTATTGTTTTTATATGTGAAGCATTCAAATGAAATTATTCAGTAAGAAATAAATTTTATACAATCGAAAATTATCTGTCACAAATCACAAAGCAAACATTGGTTGTACTATTTTCCCAGGTAGAGTTTGAAAAATTCGTTCACCTCATTGGCACTTGGTTGGTTCAGCGGACGTACTATGCGGAACCCTATGGCAGGCCCATCAGTTAACCACCATTTGCTTTTAGGTATCTGTGGATCTCTCCTGTTCATAATGGGATCTGATTTTAACCGAACAGCACTTCTTAATTGACTGGCTTCATCTTTAAAACCCCCGCCCCGTAAAACTTTAGGGTAACGGGCCTTATTGTATTCAACAAAAACCTGGTCTTTTTTTTCTTTCCAGTTTTCCAATCTTTTTTCATCATAATGGTCCAGCGTCCATTCACTCACATTGCCCAGCATATCGTACAATCCCCAGGAGTTTGGTAATTTTAAACCTGCCTGGTGAAATTTATTATCACTGTTTTTTTTATACCAGGCATATTTTCCAAGGTCTGCTTCATTATTGCCAAAAAAGTAAGCAGTGGTGCTTCCTGCCCGGCAGGAATATTCCCATTCAGCTTCGGATGGTAAGCGATAAAAAATACCGGTTTTATTGTACAACCACCTGCAATACATTATAGCCGCATATTGAGATAAGCTATTTACTGGATAACCACCTTCCTTTCCCATGCCTAAACTATAATCAATGTACTGGGGGCTCGGCCTTGTAATAGCATCCACTTTTGAGTTTTCGCTGATATTATTATCGTTGAAAAAAACATCAAACTCATCCCTGCTAACTTCAAATGTCCCCATCCAGAATGCCGGGATGGCAATTGTACGTTGTGGTCCTTCATCAGCCTTCCTGTTTTTTTCATTACTGCTGCTACCCATAAAAAAACTTCCTGCAGCAATGGGCACCATGCTATGTTGTAAGGTTGATCCTGGAATAACTAACTTGTAGGCTGAAAACGTTTTGGAGGAATCTTGTGCTTTTACCAGTTGAAAAAAAGAGATGGTTATAACGAAGACAAATATTTTTTTCACTTTTGGCGTAATTTTTTTTTGAAAGGTAAGTAATAAAACAGAACAAATATTATAGTATCCTTTGTTTCCAATAATGATTAAAGCCTTTTGTTGAATAAAAAATTATGGTATCTTTTTTGTTTGCTGCAATCAGCAATTCAGCTCCCAATTTTATTGCCAGTTTTTTTGCCTTTTTTATGGGCAAAATGCTGCAGGCCGTAGCCAGCCAATCTGCTGTTGCACCATCCTTTGCAATTACAGTTACATTGCGCTGAAAGGTCACGCCATAGCCGGTATGAGGGTCTACAATATGAGAATATCTTATCCCATCTTTTTCTACATACTGGTAAGCATCACCGGAAGTTGCAACAGCTTTGTTTTGTAACAACAACGATTGGTCTAATAGTTCCTCTTGTTTTTCAGGAATATTCACCCCGATAGTCCATCCTTGGGTGCCTGGCGGCGCAGTGCTCATTACAATATCTCCGCCTGCATCTGCCAGTGCATTCGCAATATGCTGCGTATGTAAAAAATCAATAACTTTTTGTGCAATCCATCCTTTTGCAATTCCTCCAAGGTCAAGGCTCATGCCTTGTTTTGTTAAGATGGCTGTTTTTTCAACCGAATCAATTATTAAACTTTCAAAGCCCGTTAAGTTTTTGGCAGCTGCTATTTTTTCTTTGTCAGGTAACTGTTTTGTTTTTCTTGCACTGCGCCATAATTTCACCAATGGTCCGATGGTAATATCAAAACTGCCGTTACTTTCAGCGAAAGCATTTTTTGATTGAAGCAATATTTCCATTAAGGCAGGAGAAACCTTTACGGGGGCAGTATTTGAGCCAGCAGTTGCATTCAATTGCATTAGTTCGCTGCTGTTATTATAATCGCTGAAAATATTGTTGAAAGAATCTACCAGTTTAAAACTGTTGCCTGCAAGTTTAGCCGCCTGCAAGCTATCGGCACAATACATTACAAGCATAAAGGGCGAACCCATTTTTGATTCTGTAAACGTATATCGCTTTAATTGCGCTTTTACAGTAATACTAATTGCTGTAAAAAAGATCACGAAAAATATCCTTGTAAACAATAGGCTGTTTTTATAATTAATTGTTGGTAAATTTAAGGCACAAAAAAACTAAATCATGCAAAGAAGAAAATTTATGCAGCAGGCGTTATTAACAGGTGGTGCTTTGGTTACTTCGGCTGTTAGCGCATCTGCAGGTAACATACTTAAAGCTAATAGACCGGAAGAAAAAATTTTTAAATTAAATTATGGCATCCATGATGGCATGTTTAAAAATCATGCGGGGGATGATTTTATTGAACAGATAAAATTTGCACACAGTGCAGGATTTAGATCTATTGAAGATAATGGAATGATGGGAAGGCCTGTAGAGCAACAGAAAAAAATAGGCGATACACTGGCAAAGCTGGGCATGACGATGGGTGTTTTTGTAATTACTTCCAACAATTGGCATTGGAAAACCTCCCTGGCGTCCGGAAAGCAGGAATGGATTGATTTAATGATTAAAGATTGTAACGAAGCGGTGGAAGTTGCCAAACGTTGCAATGCCAAATGGATGACTGTTGTACCTGGTAATTATGAACGCTCCCTTTCTGCTGATTTTCAAACAATCAATGTTATCAACGCACTTCGCAAGGCGGCTGATATTTTAGCGCCGCATGGGCTGGTGATGGTATTGGAAGCTTTGAGTGATAACCCCGATTTATTTCTTCGTCATTCCGATCAAACATCTATGATATGTAAAGCAGTGAACAGCCCGGCTTGTAAATTTTTATTTGACATGTACCACATGCAGCGTAACGAAGGAAATATCATTAATAATTTAGACAGTAACTGGGATGAAATTGGATATCTCCAAATTGGTGATAACCCCGGAAGAAATGAGCCTGGCACAGGCGAAATGAATTATAAAAATATTTTTAAACACATTGCATCCAAGGGATACAAGGGCGTGTTAGGTATGGAACATGGCAATGTAAAGCCCGGTAAAGAAGGAGAACTTGCTTTAATAAAAGCATATCGTGATGCCGATGATTTTATGTAAGCAGTTGCTGTAGTTGTAAAAAGTAAAAAGTAAAAAGTAGAAAGTAAAAAGTAAAAAATCAAAATGAAAAAATTAATTTTTTTTGTTGCAGGAATGATTGTTGCAGGTACTGTAATATTTGCTCAGCAAACAAAAAATAAAGTACCACTTCCCAGTGGGCAGCAATTAGACTGGCATAATATGGAGTATTACTGGTTTGCTCATTTTGGTCCAAATACTTTTACCGGTAACGAATGGGGACATGGGGATGAGAATGAAGAAATTTTTAATCCTGCTGAATTGGATTGCCGGCAGTGGTGCCGCCTTGCCAAAGCTGCCGGAGCAAAAGGCATCATCATTACAGCCAAACATCACGATGGATTTTGTTTGTGGCCCAGTAAATATTCAACGCATACAGTAAGAGAAAGCAGTTGGAGAAATGGAAAAGGTGATGTGCTAAAGGAATTATCAGCAGCCTGCAAAGAATATGGATTAAAATTTGGCGTGTACATTTCGCCCTGGGATCGCAATCATCCACAGTACGGAACAGCGGCTTACAACGATGTTTTTGTAAATATGATGAAAGAGTTGTTTACCAACTATGGCCCTATCTGGGAATTGTGGTGGGATGGCGCCAATGGCGAAGGCCCCAATGGGAAAAGACAAGTGTACGATTGGAAGCGTTATGAAAATTTAATCCGTAAAATTTCACCACAAACGGTCATCTTCAGTGATATTGGTCCGGACTGCCGCTGGGTGGGTAATGAAAGTGGTTTTGCAGGAACCACTAACTGGAATTATCTTGATACAGCCGGATTTAAAAGGGGAGAAGGCGGTCCTCCGCAGGATACACTGAATAGCGGAAACAGGTTTGGTAAAAACTGGATTCCTGCCGAGTGTGATGTTAGCCTACGCCCCGGTTGGTTTTACCATGCCGCCGAAGATACAATGGTTAAATCGCCGGCTCAATTATTTGATTTGTATCTAAAATCGGTTGGCCGTGGTGCTAATCTATTATTGAATATTCCACCCAATGGCCGGGGACTTATCAGCCCCAACGACTCCGTTGCTTTGATGGGTTTTAAAAAGTTGCTGGATAACAATTTTAAAAATAATTTGATGAAAGGCAAACAACTAAATGTTGTTACTGCTAATAAATCAACGTTGGCTTCTAAATTGAATGATGGAGATGCTGTAAGTTTTGTAACGATTAAAACATCAGCTTCCAACGTACTCGTAAAATTTGCACAACCAACAATGGCTAACTGCATTGTTTTGCAGGAAGCCATTCAATTTGGACAAACGATTGCTGATTTTACACTCCTGCTTTCTACCGAAAATGGTGTGGAGGAAATTAAAGGAACTACCATCGGTAGAAAAAGAATAATCACTTTTCCGGCAAAGAAAATTAGTCAGGTAAGCATTCATTTCCCGGGTCTTACCTCGCCTGCTTTGCTGAGTGAAGTTGGGGCTTATTTAATGCCGGGTGAATAGATAATTATTGAATCTCATAAATATTTATTTTATGGTCGTTTTAAATAAGTCGTGTCAAAAGAATATCGATGGAGACAGAGGGGAATACAAAAAGATTTGTATCACTGGCTTAATGAATAAAGCATATACAATTTTATTTTAATTCCCATTTTATAATGTGTTTAGTATTTTTATAAAAAAATTGCAACGCAATGGATGTACATATTGAATCTTCGTGGAAAGAAGTATTGAAAAACGAGTTTACCAAAACTTATTTCCTGGAGATAGTTACATTGTTGAAAATGGAAAAAAATGCTGGAAAAATTATTTATCCGCCCGGACCATTAATATTTAATGCCTTTACGCAAACACCATTTAATAAAGTAAGAGTGGTCATTATCGGGCAGGATCCTTACCACAATCCCGGTCAGGCGCACGGCCTTAGTTTCTCTGTGCCTAGCGGAGTAAAACCGCCGCCTTCCTTAATGAATATATATAAAGAGATCAACTCGAGCCTTGGAATACCAATGCCGGCTGAATTTGGCAACCTCACCAAATGGGCAGAGCAAGGTGTAATGCTTTTAAACGCCATCCTTACAGTGCGTGCCAACGAGCCTGGAAGTCATTCCAAAATTGGATGGATGAATTTTACAGATGCGGTAATAAAAAAAATATCTGACGAGAAAAGCGGAATTATATTTTTATTATGGGGTAAGTTTGCGCAGGAAAAACAAACATTGATTGATGAAACCAAACACCATGTACTAAAGGCTGCTCATCCATCGCCTTTTAGTGCCTTCCAGGGTTTTTTTGGTTGCAATCATTTTGTAAAAACCAACGAGCTGCTCACTAACCAGGGGTTGAAGCCAATAGATTGGAAATTGCTAACGCCTTAACCCAGTTTTTTATCCCGTTAAAAATGTCGGATAAAAATGTAATAAAAACCGCAATGCAAAAAACTGTTCAGCAGGTAACAACAAAAAAAAATAGCCCTGGTGCTGATAATATTCTGCTGGATATTTTTGCCCGTATTTGGGCTTTTTGGGGCATGATTTCTTTTGTAGTAACATTTTTAATCATCTTTATACCCTCTATGTTTTCTTATTTCTTTCCTGAAAAACGGGGGCAAGATTATTTTATTTGGGTATCCCGTTGCTGGATTAGCATTTGGCTTAGGCTGATTGGTTGCCCCGTTACTGTAAATGGGCTTGAAAATTTTAAACCCGGTAATACCTATGTGATCGTATACAATCACAATGCATTTTTGGATGTGCCATTATCGGCTCCTTTTGTGCCGGGAGGAAACAAAACAATTGCAAAAGCTTCTTTTACCAAAGTACCCATCTTCTCTTTCTTTTACAAAAGAGGCTCCGTATTGGTAGACCGGAAAGATAATGCAAGCCGGGTAAAAAGTTTTGAAGAAATGAAAAGTGTATTACAAAAAGGAATGCACATGTGCATTTATCCCGAAGGCACCCGCAACCGGACTACAGAACCTCTGAAAGCTTTTCATGATGGAGCTTTCAAACTAGCTGTTGAAGCGAATAACGAAATTTTACCCTGCGTAATTGTAGGTACGCAAAAGGCAATGCCAATACATAAAAAATTCTATTTGCTACCCACCCGTTTATACATGCACTTCCTACCTGCTGTTTCGGTCGAAAGTCAATCAGCCCAATCACTTAAAGAAACTGTTTTTGACTTGATGAAAAATAAATTTGTGAGTGAAACCGGAAATCAGGGATAGTGATAACTTATCTTTTGAGTATGTTTTTGAATATCGATAGGGGTATTTTCCATCTGGTAACGATTGCATAATGGGTTTTTTAGTTTCCACATTAACTGAATGATTATAAATGTGTATTTTTGGCCGCAACCGGATAAAATAAATAATTATCTGTTATTAATCCAATTGGTTAAAGAATATTTAAAGAATAATAGAATTTTTTTGACATGAAGAAAAAAGTAACGAAAATCGGCGTACTTACTTCCGGTGGAGATTCGCCTGGTATGAATGCCTGTATAAGGGCGGTAGTACGAACCGGCATTTACCATGGGATGGAAGTTTTCGGTATAATGCGTGGGTATACAGGTATGGTTGAGAATGATATTTTTAAAATGGAAGGCCGCAGTGTGGCAAATATTATTCAAAGGGGAGGTACTATCTTAAAAACATCACGCTGTAAAGAATTTTTTACACCTGAAGGCAGAAAAAAGGCCTACGATAATTTAAAAAAGCACGGCATTGATGGATTGGTTATAATAGGAGGTGATGGTAGTTTTAGAGGTGCACAAATTTTTAGTAATGAGTACGATATGCCTTGTATAGGTTTACCAGGCACCATCGACAAAGACATTGCTGGTACCGATTTTACAATAGGTTTTGATACAGCCGTAAATACAGCTGTTGAAGCCATTGACAAAGTAAGGGATACCATGGATGCCCATGACCGTTTATTCATTATAGAAGTAATGGGTAGAGATGCAGGTTACATTGCCTTGCACAGCGGCATTGCAACCGGAGCAGAAAATATTTTGATCCCGGAAAGAAAAACGGATATCGAAGAAGTAATAAGGCAACTGGCTGAAAAGGAAAGACGCCACAAATTGGTAAACCTGATAGTAGTTGCGGAAGGCGATGAATTTGGCGGCGGTAACGAAGTAGGTAAAATTATCCAGGAGCGTCTGCCACAGCAGGAAGTAAGGGTTTGTATCCTTGGCCACATACAAAGGGGTGGATCGCCTAGTTGTTTTGATCGGTTGATTGCCAGCCGCATGGGTTATTCTGCTGTAGAATGTTTAATGGACGGCAAGTACAATGTATTTGTAGGAATAGTAAATAACCGCATGCACTACACACCATTAAACGAAGCTGTAAAAAAGAAACAACGCATAAGTGAAGAATGGATGAAAATTGTTAAGATATTAGCATCGTAAATTACTTTACTTAAAGAGACACAAACCACGTTGTCTCTTTAATAATTGATTATAATTATTTAACCGGATTTTAAATAAAGAACTTATCGTGGAAAAGTTCTGTAATGGATATAGGGCATGAGTAAAAATATCAGCAAATACCTGCACACCGAAATGGATAAAGCGGCTGGCATAAAACACACCATGAAAAGAACCAAAATAGTTGCTACTGTTGGTCCTGCTTGCTCCACCTACGATAAATTACTTGACCTGGTTAAAGCCGGTGTTAATTGTTTCAGGCTCAATTTTTCTCATGGTGCTCATTCGGATAAAGCAGTTATCATCGATTTTTTGAGAGAAATAAATAAAAACGAACCATATAATATTGCCATCCTTGGCGATTTGCAGGGCCCAAAGCTAAGGGTGGGTGATCTTGAAAATGGAAAGATTGAGTTAAAAGAAGGACAGGAAATTATTTTTACTACCGAAAAAATAGTTGGTACACCTGAAAGAATTTATGTATCCTACCCAAGCCTGGCCAATGATGTAAAAATTGGTGAGCGAATTTTTTTGGATGATGGAAAAATGGAAGTGAAAGTAATCGAAATTTTAAACCCAAATGAAGTAAAAATTTCTGTTACATTAGGTGGTACTTTGCTGCCAAAAAAAGGGGTAAACCTTCCCGACTCCGCACTTACAATGCCTTCTCTTACTGAAAAGGATATGGCCGACCTTGAATTTATTTTAGAGAAAGATCTGGATTGGGTTGCGCTTTCTTTTGTACGTTCAACTAAAGATATACGTGAGTTAAAAAGACTTATTAAGAAAACGGACAGTAAAATAAAAATTATTTCAAAAATTGAAATGCCGGAAGCATTAACTAATATCCGGGATATAATTATTGAAAGTGACGGCATTATGATTGCCCGTGGCGATTTGGGTGTTGAAGTTCCCATTGAACAAGTTCCTTTAATACAGAAAGAGATCATTTTAAAGTGTATGCACCGTGCCAAGCCGGTGATCGTTGCTACTCAAATGATGGAGAGTATGATGGAGCGAACCAAGCCCAACCGTAGTGAAGTAACCGACGTTGCCAATGCAGTGCTGGAAGGCGCCGATGCTGTGATGTTAAGCGGCGAAACCGCCATGGGAGACTATCCTACACTGGTGGTGGAAACAATGTGTAAAATCATTATGGAAGTAGAAAATAAGGCTTACAATTTTGATAGGGATGATATACTCACTCCCCAGCCGCACTCACCTTCTTTGTTAAGCGATGCGCTTTGTTCCAGTGCCTGCAAACTGGCAAAAGATGTAAACGCATCCGCATTAGTAGGTATGACGCAGAGCGGCTATACAGCCTTTATGCTAAGCAGCTACCGGCCTAAAGCACCCTTGTTTATCTTCAGTAAAGAAAAAACGCTGATAAACCAGTTAAGTTTAAGCTGGGGTGTAAGAGCAGTGTATTATGGTGAAGAGGTAAGCCTGGATGATATTTTTCTGGACCAGATAAATATTTTGAAAGAAAGAGGATTTCTGCAGAAAGGAAATATTGTGGTAAACACCGGCAGCACGCCCATCGACCAACATTTACCCACCAACGTTATTAAAGTAACCGAAGTAGATTAATTATTTAAATCATTTTTTTAAAAGCCTTCTTTAATAAAAAGAGGGCTTTTTTATTACAAAGCCAATAAACTGCAGCCCCTGATATCTGAATGGTCGAGGCGGCCCAAAATTTCAAAGCTGCCATCAGCATATAATTTAGCTGCATCATCAGTGGCTAAAAACGAGCATGAATAAAGATTGGCCAGGTCAATTATATTTACAGCCCCCAACGAAATGATGCCCTGTTGATTGCTGTTAATGGCAAATGGGTCATCTTCTTCCCGGATTAAAATTTTCATCCATGGTGGGGTATTAAAAATTCCGTTGCCTTTGGAGTAAGCCTGGCTAAGTAGTTCCGTCATGCCATATTCGGATTGTATATGCTGCAGGTGAAATGCCTGTTGCAAAACCGTGTGTACCTGCTGCCTCGTCATTTCTTTTTTTCGGCCCTTCATGCCACCGGTTTCCATAATGCTGGTATAAAAAAGTGGCAGTGGAAATTGCTCCGCAAAATCCATTAACGCAAACGTAACGCCTATCAGCAACGTTGGCTGCTGCTGTTGTTCCAGTTGTTCAATCGTATTTTTTAGTTCCTGATAATTATTAAGATAAAAGCCGCTTTGTGGATGACCACTTTGTAGAATTAGCTCATTAACCATCATCACCAACGATGAATTGTTTCTTTCCAGGTAAGAGGGTAGGAGCCCAAGAATACAATAGTCTTTTACATCTCCATAACATAAACGGAATGCTTTATTAAAACTTTTCTGGTATAAACCAATGTCCTTTACAAAATGTTTGCTATTGATGGTTTGTGTAGTACCGCTGCTTTCAAAAACCATTGCCGGATTAAACGTTGTGGTTGTAACCGTATGTGTTTTAAAAAAAGCGATGGGTAAGAAAGGTATTTTTTCTATAGAAGAGACGGCGCTTTCTTCAATGTGGAGGGCGGTACAAAATTGCCTGTAAACCGCATTGTTATTGTATTGAAAACGAAAAACCTCCAATGCTGTTTCAGTAAAATCAACGGCTGTTACATTAAAAATTTTATCTTCCAAAACGGTATTTTTAACAGCTGTTTTCAATTTCTATTGCTACATTTGATGGATAAAATACAAAGATGCGGAACTACATTATAATAGCTGTTATTTGTTTGGGAATTATCAGTTGTAATAAAAATAAATTTTCTTCTACTCCACAGTTGAAATATAAATCGGCGAGTACAGAAGTGCTGGACAGAGGTCAGATTATCAGTTTCAAATTATCTTACACTGATGCGGAAGGCGATTTGCAGGATACCATATTCGTTCAAAAAGTTGAACCAACCTGCGCTGCCAGCGGTTTTACTTCCAGATATCCACTGCCTGAATTTCCTGCCACAGCTAATTCGGATGGAGAAATTACTGTTTCCTTTGGTTATAATGTTGATAATTACCCACTGATAAAGGCGCCGCAATGTGGCAGAAATGATACCTGTTATTTTAGGTTTATGCTAAAAGATAAAGCACAACATAAAAGCGATACCGTAAACTCCGGACGGATAATTATAATTAAATAGCAACTCCTGCAAAAAGTATTTCATCTGTTAGTGTCTCATGCTGTTTGGGCTGCTACATGTGCGGCGGCACTTGTATTTCAAAGCCACCAATTGATCCATTTGCCTGTTAACCAGAATATGATGGGATTTGTTTTTTTTGCCACTATCTGCAGTTATAATTTTCATTACATAATGGGCAGTGTTTATGCAGAGCAAAAATTTTCGATGCCTTTATTATATCGTCAATACCGGCGGGTGCTGTTTATGGTTGTTGGTAGTGTGGGCGCCTGGTTTTTTTTTTCGGCAATACATGTGAAACCCGTCAATGCTGCAATCGCCTTCCTGCTTACTTTTACTTATTCGATACCACTAGTTCCACTGAAACAACTAAATTTTACCCGACGGGCAGGGTTTTTAAAAACTTTGTTATTGGCTTTCACGTGGATGTTTGTTACAGCATACATGCCGTTATCCCGCTTTAATATTCAGTTTACTGCTGCAGGCTGGCTAATGTTGATTAGCCGTTTTTTATTTATGCTGATGCTATGTATTTTGTTTGACAACAGAGATAAATTGATCGATAGAAAATATGGGTTGCACAGCCTCTCCACTGACTTGCCACCCAAGCTGATGAAGCGGTTGATTTATGTTTTGTTTGCCTTATTATTTATCACCAACTTTTTATTCAACCGGCATGGAATTACAAACTGGCAAATAGCCGCCTTGCAGGTTACGGGGTTAATAACAATGGTATTTTTTATTTATTCAAATAAAAAGCAAGGGTATTATTTTTATTATTTTGGGGTAGATGGGCTGATGATATTATCAGCCTTGCTTACAACTGTGGTAAGTATTTAGTTATTTTGTAAAAATCAACATTGTATGGCAAAAGAAAAATCAAAAAAAGATAACCAAAAGTCAAAAGCGGCTAAAAGTATTTTAACAGAAACGTCGTATTCGTTTTTAAAGGATTACATCAATAATCCATCTCCTACTGGCTTTGAGAGTGGCGGACAAAAAATGTGGCTGGATTACATTAAACCATTTACCGATTCTTTTTTTACCGATCCTTATGGTACAGCAGTAGCAGTAATTAATCCAACCGCTCAGTTTAAAGTAGTTATAGAGGCACATGCCGATGAAATAAGCTGGTTTGTAAATTATATTACACCCGAGGGCTTAATTTACCTTAAACGCAATGGCGGTGTAGATCACCAGATTGCACCTTCCATGAGGGTATTTATTCATGGAAAAAAAGGCCTGGTTAAAGCAGTATTTGGGTGGCCCGCCATTCACACAAGGATGGGTAATGGCGATAAAGAAACACAACCTAAAGTGGAGAATTTATTTTTAGATTGTGGCGCCAGCAACAAAAAAGAAGTAACAGATCTCGGCATTCATATTGGTGCTGTGGTAACCTACGAAAATGGATATGACGAGCTGGCTTATGATTACTTAATTGGCAGGGCTTTCGATAACCGTATTGGTGGATTTATGATTGCAGAAGTTGCCAGATTATTACAACTCAATAAAAAGAAACTTCCTTTTGCTTTATACATTGTAAACGCCGTGCAGGAAGAAATTGGCCTCCGAGGTTCTGAAATGATTGCCCGTAGAATTAAGCCAGATATTGCCATAATCACCGATGTTACCCATGATACCACCACACCAATGATTAGTAAAATGGTGCAGGGCGATACAGCCTGCGGCAAAGGACCATCACTTACTTTTGGCCCTGCTGTACACAATAAATTACTGGATTTGGTGCAGGCGGTAGCTGAAAAAAATAAAATTCAGGTGCAATTACATACGGTCAGCCGCAGCACCGGTACTGATACAGATTCATTTGCTTATGCCAATGATGGCTGCCCATCTGTTTTAATTTCCATACCGCTTCGTTACATGCATACTACTGTGGAAATGCTACATAAAAGCGATGTAGAAAATACCATTAAACTGATGTATGAAACATTGCTTACATTAACTCCAAAAACCAATCTCAGTTATTTTAGTTAAGATCAAATAAACATAGAAGGATTACTGCTGGTTTAGGAAAATAACCAGCAGTAATATCCAACTTATTCCGCTCCGGGTCTCTCTCAAATATAGGAGTTCCCAGCCGAGTCTCCACGATTGGCGCTGCAGCAAAGCCGTGGGACTCGGCGGTATTCGGGAAGACTGTTTAAATTGATTTACAGGATTAATCATTTAGTTCGCATGTTTAGGACCGGCCTCATAAAAAAGGCGTTAAGAAAATTTAAATGATTGTCGTTAAGAAATGAAATTGGTGTTACCAATGACCGGATTTGCTTTTAGCC
>JANPNY010000154.1:0-10584 GCA_031427745.1 Chitinophagaceae bacterium
TGGGTAAGCCTTGCTGTTAACAGCAGGTCTTCCTGCATTACTACCGGGATGCTGCCAATATCCTGCTGGTTCCAATTGTCGGTAGGTACCACATTTAATCCTAATTGGTACCATGTATTGTTTTGCTGCCACAAAAAGTTGCTCAGCTCCACTGCTGCATTTTGAAGTTTTACCAAACTTTCACTTTGCAAAAATTGAAAGTTTTGCAATTGCGCCAGTGCTTCAACCGTATCAATGGCAGGCCGGTCTCCCTGGCGGTAGGCAATCTTTATTAAATCAAATCTTGCTTCATTAATTTTTACGGTGTTGCTGATAACATCAAAAACCTGGTATTCTTTTACCCAGTTCCAATAGGCTGAATACCCTGCATACAGTAAATCATTGATGGTGTTCAACCTTTCTACGCCGGATTGATCCCTGAAAATTTTTGCTTGTTTTAAAACAGCCCGACGCTTATCCATCACCAGGTTTTTTGCCAATGGTACAGATATGCCTACATAACTTGTTTTGCCAAAAGTTGATTCGCTGTTTAAATCCTCTCCGGTGTTATTATCCAGCCCTGCTTTAATTTCAATTCCATACCAGGTGGGTATTTTCAACTCGGTATTGTTGTAGTTGTAATAATTTTCGCCCCTGAATGTCTTTTGATCGTTGGAATAGTATAGGGAAGGGTCAAAGCCACTTCTTGCCAGTGTAATATCGGCCTGTGCTTTTTCAATGTTTATATCGGCCTGTTTTATAACCGGGTGAAAAGTTTTTACAATAGCAATGAAATCTTCGGGGGATAACACCTGGCTAACCTCCAACTTATTTTGCGAAAAACAATTCGTAGTAAATAATAAAAAAGAAAGAAAGATTATCGTAAAAAAATTCATGGTTGTTTATGGTTCATACTTTATTGAATCTTCATCGTTTGTGGTACTGGGCTTCTATTTGCCTTATTTTTCCTTTTCTTTGTCTTCCTTTTTTTCAGCATTATAATACTCAGGGGGAAAGCCGTTTATATTCCGCCATAACTCATACCAGATGGGTACATCTTTCAGCAAGGCGAACCCTTGCGCACCTGTTCCCATGCGTAATTGTGGAGGCCATTTTCTATCGGTAGAATCTTCTGCCACCAACACCCGGAATTTGCCGTTATCGCTTACAGAACTCTCTACCATTGCCACTTTTCCGCCAAAGGTACCATAAGAAGATTGCGGCCATCCACTAAACACAATGGCGGGAAAACCATCAAACATAAACCGTACTTTTTGGCCAATCGACAGCAAAGGCAAATCGACAGGACGCACAAATATTTCCACCGCATATTGAATGTTATCCGGCACAATCTCCACAATCATTTCACCATCTTTAACTATTTCTCCAATACCCGCCTTTTTTGCTTTTACTATTTGCCCGCTTTGAGGTGCGGTAATAAAATATAGTCTGCTCCTGATATCATAATTCATGTATTGATTCTGCAATTTTGATATATCCCCTTCCCCGGTTGCAATTTGAGATAAGGATTGAAACTTATCTCCACTGGCTTTGGAAATCTTTTCATTGTAATCCTGCATGGCGCCATTCATCTCCAATTGTAGTACGCCGAGTTCCTGTCTTGCATTTAAAAATTTAATTTCGGCGCTCGTTTTTTTTGCGATGGCATTCTGGTAACCCATATTCCGTTGCTCTAGTTGAGTGAGCGAAACAAGCCCGCTATCGTACATGTTTTTTTGCCGGGTAAATTGTTTATTGGCAATGGACAAATCGTTGGAAGCTGCAATCAGATCCATACTGTCTGCCTGCACTTTCATTCGCTGTTGACTTAACTTATTATCAATTTGCGAAATTTTTAAAGCTCTTCCCTGCGTTAATGCATCTATTTGCAAATCTGCGGTACCGGCCTTATTCTTATAGCTGGAAACCGTCATTTCCTTGGCGGTTAATTGTTCTTTGGTTCGGCTAAGCAAATTGGGGTCGAGGTAATCATCCTTAATTTCTGATAATTGAATGATTGTATCTCCTTTTTTAACATAGTCGCCTTCCTTTACATACCACTTTGCTACTTTACCTGGGATGATGGTATTGATTTCCTGTGGGCGCTGTTCTTGCCGTAAGGTTGTAATATCTCCTCTTGAGCTGATATTCTGTGTCCATGGAATAAATAAAATGATGATGAGCCCGGTAAGTATCCCGATTGCCCAGTATCTGACTTTGCTTTTTTTGGTAATGCGATAAATTTTTTCGAATGACTGTATATTAGCATTCCGGCCTATCTGATCTTCTAATTTTGTATCTATATAATTCATCGTAAACTTTTTATTGCAGGCTTAATTTCATCCCAACTACCCACCGCAGCTACCTCGCCATTTTTAAGAAATATTACTTTATCGCATTTAGCAGCAATGCTTTCATCATTGCTACTGATAACGATTGTTTGTCCCTTTGTTTCAGTTATTAAATAATCAATAACTTTTTGTTTAATGGGATCATTCAGGCCCTCCAATGGATCTTCTAACAATACTAACCGGGGGTTGTTTACCAGCGCTCTGAGCAATAGTATTTTTTGAATGATGTTCCTTGATAATTTTTTACCGATGGGATCGAGCTGTGTATTTAAACCATTCATCAACTCGGCCATAAATGTTTTTAACCCTGATTTATCTGCCATCAGTAAAATATCTTTTGATGTAATATCATTGCAACCCATATTTATATTTTCAAGCAAAGAGCCTAAAAATATATCCTGGGTGCTTAATAAAATACCCGTTTGTTTCCTCAAAGAATCAAGTTGGTAATTGGTGATGGGTAAGTTGTCGATTAATATGGCACCCTCAAAGTCGGTATAGGCACCGCTCATAAGTCTTAATAAAGTTGATTTGCCAGACCCGGTTGCTCCCATAATGCAGACCTTTTCGTTGCTATTAACCAATAACTTTATTTTATTTAAAACAAGCGAGCCTTCGTTGGAATATTTAAAATTGACGCCGTTCATTTCAATAGCTAGCCCGTTTTCGCCTGCAACAAGTTCAATAGTACCATCCTGCTCCAATGGCTTATCGGTTAGTTTACCTAATTTTTCAACTGAAGTAAGTACATCATATACAGTATCGAGATTACTTATTAATTTTTCAATTGAACCTATCACCATTAATATCACAATTTCAGCGGCAATAAATTGTCCGATATTGAGCTGCTGATTAACCAGCAATATGCTTCCTACAATAAGCATTGCAGCTGTAATGGCAACTTTAAACCCAACGAGGCTCCAGTATTGAAATAACAGTACCCTAAAATGAGTGGTGCGATGGGTGAGGTAACCGCTAACCAGCTTATCTGTTTTGCTGATGTTTAAAGAGGTTGACCTGGAAAATTTGAAAGACTTTACTCCTCTTGCCATCTCCTCCAGCCAACCTGCAACAGCATATTTATAATCGCTTTCCCGCAGGCTCGATTCCATGCCTTTTGCACTGGTGAGCCGTAAAATAAGAGTTATAACCAAAAGCAATATCAAACCAAAAATTATAAAAATGGGATGGTAAAACGACAAAAGAATTACCCCAAACAGTATTTGAATGGTGGCAGCCGGAATATCCAGCAGGAGTTTAGAAATTCCTTTTTGCAAAGTAACGGTATCAAAAAAACGATTCACCAATTCGGGTAAATAATAGCTGTCAACCGACTGCAGATTTAATTTGGGAATGCGTTCAGCAAACTCAAAAGAGTAGCGGACAAATATTTTTTGTTGCACTTTTTCTATCAACCGCATCTGGTTTACCTGCAGCAATCCGTTTAAAAAAACACCCAGTACTACCAGTACAATTAATACAACGAGGGACGTGGGTATTGCTCCACCTAAAACAAAACTGATAATAGACTGTATGCCGAGGGGAAGTGAAAGTTGTATTAAACCGCTTAATATGGCATAAAAATATACTGAAGTTATTTCGTTCTTCTCTAACCTAATTACCTGGAGTATTCGCCGTACAGGATTTGCAAAAATATTTTGGGTAGCAGTAGCTGCCATATTATTTAGTTGGTTTAAAAAACTTTCAAAGAGAGTTATAATTATGCAACACTAACTGTTGCAAAATATAATTTAGCAAGTACGTAAATTGGTTGCGAAAATAGGATAAAAAGTTTTAAACTTTTTTTGATATGTTTTATTATGATTTTTTTAAGAAGTGCTTTACAAAACAGTGGCAAGCAATGTAACACAAAGCAAAAAATGAGGCGCAAATATTTTTGCGCAACCCCATTTTATTTTTCGTTTAAAAAATTATCCAAATAAATCTCCCTGCGGATTATCGGTATCCCGCTTTTTCTCCCACTCCATTTCAACAGCTTTACTATACTCTGTAAGTTTTGCTCCTACTGCTTTCCAGCCCATGACCTCTACCAATTTTTGCACTTTAAATTTAGCACTTCTTACCAATTGTCCCCTGCCTGTTTTAACAACTAAAATGGGTTCCGGTTCTGTCGTTACCATTTCAAGCCGATTATCTTTCCCCTCCTTGATAAAGAAATATTTACTGTGTAATGTGGTGGTTTCAATTTTAAACCGCTTGATATTAAACTGCAGTTTATCATTATCCAGGTAAACTGCTGTGATGATTTTTTCCGGGTGATACTTTTCAATCAGCAAAACTTTTTCTACATCAAAACGCTGTGTTAGTTCCTGGTCGGTTATCTCGTAATTTCCATCATTGTATATTACCAGCAGCCTGTCTTCCGCATCAAACTTACCAAGGTATTGTCCTTTTTCCTCAATATTTAAACGACCAAATTTATCATCAAACCAAAGCTTTTTTGCATCAAGCGTTGATTTACCCGCCTCCTTAAACTTTACAGATTTAACAGGGTATTTGGTAACGGTATTTCCAATACTGCTTCTACCTTTAATCTCCAGTTCTTCAAAATAAAAATCAAATTCTTTTTTCTTGGCATTGCAATTCGAATTCAATACCATCTTCACCACTTCTGCTTCGCCATTTGCATTGGCACTAAAATAATGTACCCTGCTTTTTTCTTCTCCCTTGGTAAGATTGTATTCTTTATCCCGGGTGATACCTGTTACATTAAACCTTTTGGCAAAGCTTACGCCCGATTTACCATCTACATAAATCATATTATAAGTAGTGCGTTCATCATTTTTTTGAAATACAGCAATGTGAATAATGTCTTTACCAATAAAGGCTTTATCACATACTTTTACCACTTTCATTATACCAGCTTTGGTAAATGCAATGATGTCGTCAAAGTCAGAAACTTCCGCTATCAATTCATCTTTTTTTAAGCTGGTGCCAACAAATCCATCTGCGTAATTTACATACAATTTTGTATTGGCAATGGCTACCGTCTTGGCTTGTATGGTATCAAACTGTTTAATTTCTGTTTTGCGTTCTCTGCCTTTGCCAAATTTTTTCAACAGGTTTTCATAGTAGGCAATAGCATATTCTGTAAGGTGATTGAGATCGTATTTAACCTGCGTTATATCTGCTTCCAATCCTTTAATCTGTTCGTTTAATTCATCAATATCCAGTTTGTAAATACGGCGTACGGGTTTCTCCGTAAGCTTTACAATATCTTCCCTGGTAATATCTCTGCGCAATAATTTTTTGAAGGGTGCAAAAGCTGTATCAATCGCTTCCAAAACTTTTTCCCAGTTAGCATGCTTTTGCTCCAGCTCTTTATAAATTTTTTCCTCAAAAAATATTTTTTCTAAAGAAGTGTAATGCCATTTTTCCTGCAGTTCGCCTAACTTAATTTCAAGCTCTCTCCTCAGTAAATCTTTTGTATTATCTACAGCCGATTTCAATAACTCAGTGGCTCCCAAAAAACGGGGCTTATTCCCTGCAATTACGCAGGCATTGGGCGAAATACTTACCTCACAATCTGTGAAGGCATACAAGGCATCAATGGTAATATCGGGTGAAATACCGGCGGCTAGTTCAATGATTATTTCTACTGCAGCAGCCGTATGATCCAATACTTTTTTTACTTTAATTTTCCCCTGGTCGTTGGCCTTTACAATACTCTCGATCAATTGCGTAGTGGTAACGCCAAAAGGAACACTTTTTATCACCAGTGTTTTTTTATCCTGCTCCTCAATAATTGCCCTTACCCTTACTTTTCCGCCCCGTTTGCCATCATTGTAATTGGCTGCATCCATTGTGCCGCCGGTTTGAAAATCGGGATACAATTCAAATTTTCTTCCTTTTAAATACTTGATGGAAGCATCAATCAATTCACAAAAATTATGAGGTAAAATTTTAGTTGCCAAACCAACTGCAATACCTTCTGCACCTTGCGCCAACAACAACGGAAACTTCATGGGCAATGTTACCGGTTCATTTTTGCGTCCATCGTAGCTTACGCTCCAGTTGGTAGTTTTTGCATTGAAAGCCACTTCCAGGGCAAACTTGCTGAGCCTTGCCTCAATATACCTGGATGCGGCCGCATCGTCGCCGGTGCGTACATCGCCCCAGTTACCCTGCGTTTCTATCAACAAATCTTTTTGACCCAGGTTAACAATTGCATCACCAATACTCATATCGCCATGCGGATGGTATTGCATGGTTTGCCCTATGATATTGGCAACCTTATTAAAACGGCCGTCATCCATTTCCTTCATGGCGTGCAGAATACGGCGCTGTACTGGTTTTAAGCCATCTTCAATAGCTGGTACCGCCCGTTCTAAAATTACATAGCTGGCATAGTCTAAAAACCATGTTTTATATTGTCCGCCAATACCGGCGTCTGTGTGGATATACTCTTCTTTGTTTGCCTTTGCCATAGTTAAAAATTTCTCACCGGTTTTATTAGGGGTTTCACGCAAAGACGCAAAGAAAGCAAAGGAACTTATGTTTTGCCTTTAAGCGTTTTTGCATGGTTGTAAAAGCTTTACGCAAAAAAAGCAAAGTGCTTTACTTATCATAACTTTCCTTCTTTGCTTTCTTTGCCGCTTTGCGTGAACAAAGCTGTATAAAACATTTTTTTTAAATCTCATACAATTCCAGAGGCTGCCCATTGGGATCGTAAAAAAAACAAAATTGTTTGTTGGTTATTTCATCTGTTCTAATGCTTTGCACTTCCACGCCATGCGCCATCAATTCACTCACTGCTACTGCCACATTATCTACCGCAAAAGCAAGATGCCGCAAACCTTTTGATTCCGGAAATGAAGCCCTTTCCCGATGATTTGGAAATGAAAATAATTCGATGGTATAAATGCCATTAATGGCCAGATCGAGTTTATAAGAATTCCTTTCTTTTCTGAAGGTTTCCTTTATAACTGTAAAGCCCAGCACTTCCGTATAAAACCGCTTGCTTCTTTCATAATCCCCGGCAATAATGGCGATGTGATGTATGCCTTTAATGTTCATAGTTATTGATTTATTGATCTTTCAATCGTGTATATCCAGTTCATTTTTTTTGATATTTTTTTGTGCTGACATTTTTTTACAATTTAAGCAACAGTAGGTATTTTTAGTTCAAATTCTTTCATATTTCCCAGCTTTCCCTGCACATCAAACTGTCCCTGCGACAGCATTGTTTTAAGCCGCCAAAGCAGGTAAGCATCTCCCGTGGTTTCCTTCGATTTACTTAAGCACTGCTGAATTATTTTGGAAGCTCTCTGCCAGTCTGTCGTTATGTACTTTTTTAATTCAGCATCATAATAATCTTCATCAGCCTGTATGAGTTTTTTACCGCCTTCCAGCAACCTCACAGCTTTGCCTTCATTACAGAGTTTTGTCCATTCGTCGGGGTCTACTTCAAATTCGCTCAGGGTAATTGGCCGGGCCAATTTTTTCGCTTTTAAAAATTCTTTTGGCTGAATTTCATGGAGCCAGGTAGGATAAAAAATATGTCCTTTTTCATTAATGAAAGGCAGGTTGTTAAGGTAAAGGATATTCACTCGTCCCTGAAATTCTTTCATGTAATGTAATAACCAGTAATAACCGCAAACATCGTGTTTGTTTTGTGCAGCCCAAATCCATACCTCGGCTGTTTCATCACGCCTTAAAGTGCCCACCAGGGTGGCGGCTGTTTGGTAATCATCTACCTCATCAGTAGCTGCTTTTCCATCATAGTCGCCGCCGGCAAGTACCTGTGTCCACCATTCCCGCCGGGCTTGAATGCCTTCTCCTACGTAGATATTATCCAATGGCCCAACGGCATAATCATCCCTAATTAATACCACATCGCCTCCAAGGGTTTCGTCCAGTTCAATGGCTTGCTGTAGTACTTTTACATCTGCTTCATTAAAAACTATATGAATCATTTTTTTATTTTTTTTCTGTCTCCCGCAACCTTGCCAAGTATTAAAGATGCAAAGGTCATTTTATTAAAAAAGCTTTGCCGCTCAACTATTTTGAGTTTCAGTATCTGCTATTAAATAATATACACAGGTGGTTAAATAATTTCTTACCACCGGGATTGCACTTACCAAACTTACCTGGTGCAAAGGCTTCCAGCCAAACTTGTAGGTATAAATCGGGTTAAGAAAATAATGGGTTTTATTCACTACCTGGTAACCGGTGGTTGCCACTATTTTTTCGAACCTTTCTATGCTGATGCCCGTTTCTTTAATCTCTGCGAACGATGCAACATCCTGTTTAAAAAATTTCAACAGGCCTTTGTAGGCTGCCATCGGCAACAAATGAAAATAAGGAAGTTTGCTCAGCAACTTATTGGTCATTACCTGCTGATGGCCTCCAAAAGGCATTTGCCAGGGTGGAAAACCAAAGAAGATTACACCTGCCGGATTCAATAAGCTTTTTATCCAACCAATGAGTTTTTCCTGGTTGTGAATGTGTTCAATTACATCCTTTAAAATTACGATATCGAACTTGCCCCTCAACTCTAGCTCAACGTCTACCTTGTATATATCTTTTGATACAAAACTTATTTGCCCCTTATCCAGTTCCTCCTTCATAAACTCACGTGCCAGCACCAGTCTTGGTTCATCGAGCTCTACACCTACAGCGATGCAACCCTTTTCACAAAAAGCTTTTAGCACACCTGCTTCTGCACAACCAATTTCCAGCACCCGCATGCCCGGACTAATGGCCATATGCTCTTCTACAAAAGGTACTATGTAACTGCGGGCATTTTGAGCCTGCATTTCAAAGTATCTTTTTTTATCGTTGTGAAAATCGAACATGTGATTTAATTGATAATTGGATAATTGATAATTGATAATTGCCACTTACCAGCCAGCGCCATTATTTTAATGCTTTTATTTACACGCCTTCAGGAATCAGGGCCGCAATATCTTCTACTATATCAAGCTCTATTTTTAAATTATCAATTATAAAATCCTGCCTGCTGGGCGTGTTTTTGCCCATGTAATATTCCAGCAATTGCTGAATATGTGTTTCCGGCAACATCATTACGGGCTGCAATTTCATATCCCTGTTTATAAACCGGGCAAACTCATTCGGACTAATTTCTCCCAATCCTTTAAACCTTGTTATCTCCGGCTTGCTGCCTAGTTTTTTTATGGCTGCCTGTTTTTCTTTTTCATCGTAACAGTAAAAAGTTTCCTGCTTATTGCGAACCCGAAACAAGGGCGTTTCTAAAATATACACATGGCCATTCTTTACCAGGTCGGGAAAAAACTGCAAAAAGAAGGTCATCAATAACAAACGAATGTGCAGACCATCTACATCGGCATCGGTAGCAAATACAATGTTGTTGTAGCGAAGCCCTTCGTACCCTTCTTCAATATTTAATGCATGTTGCAACAGGTTGAACTCTTCGTTTTCGTACACAATTTTTTTAGTAAGTCCAAAGCAGTTGAGCGGCTTACCTCTTAAGCTAAACACTGCCTGCGTTTCCACCATACGAGCCTTGGTAATACTACCGCTGGCACTATCGCCTTCGGTAATAAAAATGGTACTTTCTTTTTGCTTTTCTATGATGGTGTCCTTATCTTTTCCGGCAACTTCATCATTCAGGTGATACTTGCAATCCCTAAGCTTTTTATTATGCAGGTTGGCTTTTTTGGCCCGTTCGTTGGCCAGTTTTCTAATGCCGCTTAGCTCCTTGCGCTCCCGTTCGTTTTGCTCAATCCTTTTCTTTAAAGCTTCAGCCGTAACAGGGTTTCTATGTAGAAAATTATTTAATTCCTTACCTAAAAAATCACCGATAAAATTCTTTATACTTGGTCCGCCTTCGCTCACTGTTTGCGAGCCCAGTTTTGTTTTGGTCTGGCTCTCAAACACAGGCTCCTGAACCCTTACGCTAATTGCGGCGCAAATGCTTCCCCTTATATCCGACGCCTCATAATCTTTCTTAAAAAATTCCCTGATTGTTTTTATATAACCCTCCCTAAAAGCCGCCAGGTGCGTACCTCCCTGCGTGGTAAACTGCCCATTTACAAAGCTATAATATTCCTCGCCATAGGCACTTTCATGCGTTAGGGCCACTTCAATATCCTCGCCTTTAAGGTGAATAATGGGGTAACGGATTTCATCTGCATTGGTTTTGCGCTGCAACAAATCCAGCAACCCGTTTTTGCTTACAAAACGTTTGTTGTTCAGGTTCATTACCAGACCTGCATTCAGGTAGCAATAGTTCCAAAACTGGTTGTCGAGG
>JANPNY010000155.1:0-2291 GCA_031427745.1 Chitinophagaceae bacterium
CAGAGCCGTGTTTTTATACTGATCGTAATTTGCCTGGATACCGGCGGCAGCCAGTGTCTTTAACACGTCGTCCTTTGATAAGGCCCCTTTTTTTTGTGCGGTAACTACAACTGCAAATAGCAGTAAAGAAGTAAATAGAAATAGGTGTTTCATGAAATATTTTTTTTAAAAGAGGAAGATATGTTTTTTCCAATTCTGATGCTGAGAAAGAAAATCAACATCGGTCTAAATTGTGTTTACGTGGATAGAAAAACAGGTTTTACTGCTCATCGTATCAACACAAAACTTCCTTTCCTTTTTTCAACAGTTCCTCTATAATCTTTAAGGGTGATGTAGTACACATAGCCCGAAGGGTCCTGTGGATTACCTTTATAGGTGCCATCCCAGCCCTTTTTGTAGTCCTGGGTTTCAAATAATAGCTGGCCGGCACGGTTAAATATTTGCAGGCGATAATTGGTAACCGGGGCCGGTATAAATGGTTTGAAAGTTTCATTCAACCCATCCCTGTTTGGAGTAAAAGCAGAAGGTATTCCGATAATGATACAATCGGTATAAAAGAAAATTTTCAGCGAATCACTGCCAATGCAATCAAAACGGTCTGTTACCCGTAACCTGTAAGTGCCGGTGTTGATGATGTCGATAAAACTGTTTGTGCTAATGGTATTCCATTGATAAGTTTTATATCCGGGAACCGTTATTTGCAGGATATTTCCTTTGCAAAGATTGCTGTCGGCAGGTAGAAAATCCGCAGGCGTTGGCAAAACGGAATTGAGTAAAATAGTATCGGCACCCCGACAGCCAAACTCAGTCTTTACTTCCACAAAATACTTGCCCAGCACAGCAGTAGTGTAAGTGGAACCGGTATCCCCATCCTGCCATTTATATTGAGCAAAATTCCCTGGGTTCATGGTGTAAGTAGTATCCTTACAAATCCCCCTGTCTTCGCCCAATTTAGGTTTTGGGTTTGGATGCATCGTAAGGTTGGTTGTTTTTGATGGAATCGCAGCCAAGATAGGTTTGAGCAGTATCAAAATAAACACCTGTCTTGGTTTGTAATCTGCCCCCGGCAAAATAAGTTTCACCCTCACAAATAGCCGCATTAACGGTTAAGGCTTTAGTTGGGTTCACCGTAAGCGTTAGTGTACGGGTGCTGTCGCAGCCGTTGATTGCAGCGAATACATCTACATATAAACCTGTAGTTGTATGGCCGCCATAATTTTCGCCCTGGCAAATAACTTTTGTTACGCTTGTTTTAAATATAGGTTTGATGATAAGATTTAAAGTACGGGTGCTGTCGCAACCATTTATTGCCGTTAACACATCGATAAACGTGCCAGTAGCAGTATAGCCGGCATAGCTTTCACCCTGGCATAATACCAGGTTGACAGTCGTTTTGAAAATTAGTTTCACCAACAATTTCACCCTACGTATGCTATCGCAGCCATTATAGCCTGCGAGTGTATCTGTGTATGTACCGGTGGCAACATATCCAAAGTAGTTATTACCCTGGCAAATAGCAGTATCAATCAATACATTGTTTGGAACATACGGTATGGAGGTAAAGTTGTTTGTATACAGCTTTTCAAGCAAAGGAGTGCTGGGCAGACTTACGGGAATTGTTTTAACGCTGTCGTTTACTACTGCATACAAAGTTCCCTGCGGCATTATTTTTATAGTAGTGCTGAATGTGGCACTTAAAGCATTAACTATTGCTGGTACGTTGTGAACCGGATTTAATAAAACAGCCGTATTTGTTGCCGGGTCTCCATTGTAAAATGACACCTGCAAACCCTTGGGTATTACTCCCCTGAAGAAGCTGTTAAAGACGGTGAAATTCATCAGCATACTATCTTTTGAAGCACAGATAACGCTATTGATGTTAAGGGTAAAATCATCTGCCGGCGGCACTTTAATGGTTACATAGGTTGTGTCTTTACAACCATAGCCGCTCGTAGCAATTACCCGTTTTACCCGGTCGCTGTCTGCGTACAACTGCGGATTACTGCAAGCCGTGCAGCTTAACTTAAAAGCATCGCTCCACAAATAAGACAAGCCATTGGAGGAAGCAAATGCCTTTAACTGCAACGTATCTCCGGGTAGCAATGTAGCTGCCGATGGTGTAGCTGTAACGGTAAACCGGATACCACCCACCACCGAAACATTGTTGAGATAATTTTTTTCGGGCAGTGCTGTATTGGGCAAGGACAGCGTTGCGGTGTTGCCCGAATCGTTGATGACAGCATACACCTGGTTAAGCCGTGCATAACCAACATCCAATATGTGGTTGTAAA
>JANPNY010000156.1:0-2133 GCA_031427745.1 Chitinophagaceae bacterium
TGCCCAACAGCTACATTGGGTGCGCCGCAAACGATTTGCAAGGGTGCATCGGTTCCAATATTTACTTTGGTTAATTTAAGTTTATCGGCATCCGGATGTTTTTCGCATTCCAGCACCTCTCCAATTATCAATCCCTGCAAACCACCTTTTAATTCTTCATATTGTTCAAGACTCTCTACTTCAAGCCCGATGGAGGTTAATATTTTACTCAATTTTTCCGGTTCAATTTTTTCCGGTAAATACTCACTAAGCCAATTATAACTAATAGTCATTGATAGTTGCTTTTATATGTTGATGCCGCAAAGATAACTATTGGCAGTTTCGATAACCAAAGGGATTTGTCTTCTTTGCCGTTTCCCCATCAAATTAATTTATAATGCTGCCGAAACAGCTAAAAGGCAATTTATTTAAACCAGCATTTAATATTACCAGGGAAATGCTACAAAGACAGTATTTTAAAGTATAAAAATTGCTTGCTTTAATTAGCGAAAAAACAACGCCTAAAAAAATATCGGTGAGTGCAGAAATAAAAGTTATATATTTTTTCGATGTTAATAAATTGTTACGCAGATGGACTCCATTTGAAAAATGCCTGTGTATAAGCCTGTTTACTACCTGTGGATAACCTACTTTTACCTGTGGAATACAGGTGGAAAATAGTATTGGAAAGCAGGCAAGCACAATATGTGAATAATCTTGACAAAAATTGACTTTATCTTAGCCGCCCCGATCAATTTTCGTTACCAATCCTTTAGTACGTACCCGCTTCGCTATAAATATTGGTATCGGCTGATTAACCGGGCTCTTTAATTTTTCGCAGCAAAACACAACCTAACACTACATGGAATTTACCAACGTTAATAAAGACAGAAAGACAAGAAGGAAACCCAATCTTGACTTAGGGAATATGGTTTTTGGCAAAGTACCTCCCCAGGCAAAAGACCTGGAAGAAGCAGTTTTGGGCGCCATTATGCTTGAAAAAAGTGCGTTTGACACTGTGGTAGAAATACTAAAACCTGAATGCTTTTACTCGGATGCCAACCAGCGGATTTACCGGGCTATGCAGTCCCTTACCGGAAAAAATTTACCCATCGATTTGTTAACTGTTGTAGAAGAACTCAGGGTAAAAGAAGAACTGGAACTGGTAGGCGGGCCTTATTATGTTTCCAAATTAACCAATTCGGTGGTTTCTTCTGCCAACCTGGAAGCTCACTCGAGGATTGTATTACAAAAGTTTATTCAAAGAGAATTGATACGCATCAGCGGCGAAATAATTGGAGACGCCTATGAAGACAGTACAGACGTTTTTGACCTGTTAGATGATGCAGAAACCAAGCTCTACGAAATTACCAATAATCATCTGCGTAAAAACTTTGATGACATTAATACGGTATTGGTAAAAACCATTCAGCGTATTGAAGAAATGCGCAACAGGGAAGAAGATTTAACGGGTGTGCCCAGTGGTTTTCCTTCGCTTGATAAATTAACGTACGGCTGGCAACCCACCGATTTAATCATCCTTGCAGCAAGGCCATCTGTCGGTAAAACTGCTTTTGCACTTAACCTTACCCGTACCGCTGCACTACATCCTACCAAGCCAACGGCAGTTGCCTTTTTTAGTCTGGAGATGAGTGCCGGACAATTGGTTCAACGTATTTTAAGTGCTGAAAGTGAAATATGGCTGGAGAAAATTTCCCGTGGTAAGTTGGAAGACCACGAGATGAAACAGCTGTACAAAAAAGGAATTGAGCGCCTGAGCAATGCACCCATTTATATTGATGATTCTGCTGCACTAAATATTTTTGAACTGCGGGCCAAATGTCGCCGACTTAAAAACAAACACAACGTAGGTTTAATAATTATTGATTACCTGCAGTTGATGAGTGGAGGCGGCGACAATAAAAATGGCAACAGGGAGCAGGAGATCAGTCGTATATCAAGAGATTTAAAAGGGCTTGCAAAAGAACTGCAGGTACCCATTATTGCGCTATCGCAGTTGAGTAGGGAAGTAGAGAAAAGAAAAGAAGGAGCTAATATTCCGCAGTTAAGTGATTTGAGGGAATCGGGTGCCATTGAGCAGGATGCCGACATGGTAATGTTCCTGTACAGGCCGGAGTACTACGTGATTACAGC
>JANPNY010000157.1:0-13269 GCA_031427745.1 Chitinophagaceae bacterium
TAAAAAATTCAAACCGCCAATGAACAGAGGTGTTGATAATTTGAGAATTTAATCCGGTGCCCATATCAATAATCCGGTACAATCCAACAAAAAAGAATATCCACCTGGCATCAAGATAACCTGTCTGTAATTTGAAAGTAACGATACCATCCGAAAAATTCAACCATAATAAACAGAACATGCCAATGGCAAAAATGAGTTGGTTAATGGAGGATTGTTTATAAATATTATCAATCCTGGCAAGGTCTTTATCACGCCATGCCTGTGATAATGGCCCTATAGAGGAAGCAATAATTCCACGCTGTGGCGCCTGTATTAAATTGGCCATATACTGCCCAAGCGTGAACACGGCCACACCTGCCAATCCTTCCGGTAAGACAGAAGCAATTACTACTGAGTCGAAAATTAAGGAGATGCCGTAGAGCATGGTACCCCCAAATACAAATGATACCAGTGTGAGGATTTTTTTATAAAACTTTTTTGTAACCCGGCTCAGCGTAAACGTAAGGTGAAACTCCCGCTTGGTTATTAAATAAATCACCAGGATAATAGCAATGGCCAGGTAAGTAAATGAATATATTTTAATAAAAAAATCAAACTGCTTTAATATACCTGCGAACACCAGCATTATTAAAAAAGTAGCGAAAAGTCGGAATTGTATTTCTCTTAAAAATATGGTGAAAACAGACCTTTGCAATTGCCATGCATAACTTTCTACAACACTAAAAATGGTGAGTCCCAGCCCTAACGGAAATATCCAGAAATAGTAGGTAACAAACTGCGGAGAGTTCTTGCCAAATTTTAAAATGATAAGATCTTTAAAATAAACACCGGCAATGGTTACCAGTAAAAATCCAATTAAAGACACTAGTAACGCCCAGGTAAGTAAATCGTTTTGCTTTGGCTGAAGGTTGTGTTTGTAGTATGGAAAAAACTTGCCTATGTAAGGCGGCATCCCCAGATTAGCTATTGCATACATGAGGCTTGCAACTGCAATAAAAATACCTACCAGTCCATATTCTTCTAGGGTAAAGCCACCTTCTTTTGTAAATAAATAAGTATTTAAAAAACCAAGTGCAAAGCCGATATACACTAGCAGAGATGAGATAATGCTTTGCCTTCTAATTTGGCTCATGTTGTTGTTTGCGGCTAAATTACTCTACCTTTTTTGTATTGATATAAAAATTTCTATCGACTGTAAATGATTTTCCGTCGTACCAATCAGCCAGTTGAAGTGATTGCCATTGCCAGGTGGGTTTAATTAGTTGAGGTTCTTTATCACCACTTGCAAAAGAAACAAACAACGGCATGTTAAACCCTTTGATACAATTATTATACTTGTAAGAAACTGTTTTATTTTCTATTTTATACTCAAGCACCGGTATTTGAATGGTTCGTAAATACTGGTTAAAAACACTGCTGAAATCGAATCCGGATGTTTTACTTATGTAATCCTCAATTTGTTTGGTGGTAACTGTTTGGTGATAAAATGTGGCATTCAGCCCACGCAAAATTTGTCTGAATAATTCATCATTATTAATTACTTGCCTGATGTTGTGAATCATGTTGGCTCCTTTGGCATACATATCGCCACTACCTTCTCTATTTACATTATACCTTCCAATAACAGGTATGTCGTTTGCAATACCTTTCCTTATACCGGTAACATATTCTTCTCCTGCTTTTTTACCATAATAATATTCTGTAAATAATACTTCACTGTAAGTTGTAAAACCTTCATGCACCCACATATCTGCAATATCTTTAGTGGTGATATTATTAGCAAACCATTCGTGACCACTTTCATGAACTATGATGTAATCCCATTTTAATCCCCAGCCGCTTCTGCTTAAATCCTGCCCCAGGTAACCAAGTTTATATTGATTACCATATGCAGTTGCACTTTGGTGTTCCATACCCAGGTGCGGAGCTTCTACTAACTTATATCCATCCTCATAAAAAGGGTAGGGGCCAAACCAATACTCAAAAGCCTTTATCATTCTAGCTGCATCTTTAAAATGTTCTTTTGCTTTTTCCAGGTTATAATCCAGCACCCAATAATCCATGCTCAGGTTGCCTTTTTCACCAGGAAAAGTTTCATCAAAATGTTCATACTTGCCGATATAGGGGATGAGGGTGTAATTGTTTATTGGGTTTATAACAGCCCAATCGTAGGTTGCTGTGCCATCATTGTTATTTAATTTGCCCCTGAACTTTCCATTTCCTACACAAACTAAACTATCCGGGATAGTGATGTGCATTTCCGCACTATCTGGTTCATCAGCCTGGTGATCTTTGCAAGGGTACCATACGCTGGCACCTAAACCCTGACAGGCAATACTTACAAAGGGATTTTTGTTTTTATCTTTTGCCCAAATAACGCCACCATCCCAGGGCGGACGAACAGCAATTGTTGGCTTACCATGGTAGAAAATTGTCAGGTAGTTGGTATTTTGTAATTTATTATTGCCGAAAGAAAAAAAGTAGGCGTTGCCATCGTTTTTAACAGGATTAATTTTAATCTGCTTCCCCAATTGACTTGAATAAACGATACTATCCAAAACCATCGGTTGCTGTAAATCAATCTGCATTAAGTTCCCTTTCTTCAATATTTTAAACTGCATCACATTATATCCGCTGATGCTGCTGTCCTTAATATTAAAGGTAACATGTAAATCATATTTCAATACATCCCACCAATCTCTGGTTGCTCCGTATGTGCCACGGAGTGAATCTGCATGTGTAATGGGTTTGCTCCCGCTAAGCGGTTGAGTAAAGCTGTAAAGAAAAGAAATGGTTGCTATCAGCAATAACTGTATTTTTATTTTCATTGTATAAATTTATGCAGAATCATTGTATCAGGAAGGCAGCAAAAGTATTGTTTACTTTCATTTTATTGTTAATTTTTTGTGGCTGTACAACTCATCAACATCCGGATAAAAAAATATTTCATTACAATGAACAAACGGGCATAGCTTCTCTGGATCCGGCGTTTGCCAAAAACCAATCTATAATGTGGGCTGTACATCAATTGTACAATACACTTGTAGAAGTAGACTCAACGATGCAACTGGGGCCATCACTAGCTAAAAGCTGGGAGGTGAATAGCAGCAGAACAATATTTACTTTTCATTTACGAACCGATGTTTTTTTTCATGATCATCCGGCATTTGCTAATGGAAAAGGCAGAAGGCTGGTGGCAGATGATGTAGTCTTTTCGTTTAAAAGAATTATGGCAAAGGCAACTGCCAGCCCCGGCGCCTGGATTTTTAATAATCGGGTAGATACATCGCAACCCTTTGTGGCCATTAATGATTCTACTTTCCGGCTCAAATTGCTCAACCCTTTTCAGCCCATAATTGGTATTTTGAGTATGCAGTATTGTTCCATTGTTCCAAAAGAAGCTGTTGAGAAATATGGAGCTGAGTTTCGCCGCCATCCGGTTGGCACCGGGCCTTTTACATTTGTGGCATGGGAAGAAGGACATGCTTTGGTATTGAAAAAAAATCAACATTATTTTGAAAGGGATGCGTTGAATAAACCATTGCCCTACCTGGATGGAATTAAAGTATCATTTTTTGATAGTAAGGCGACTGAATTTTTGGAGTTTCAACAAAAACGCCTGGATTTTATCAACGACATTGAGGCCTCTTTTAAAGATGAAATACTTACCAAAAGCGGGGGATTAAAAAAGCAATGGGAAGGGAAAATTACACTCCAAAAACATCCCTACCTTAATGTTGAATATTTAGGTATTTTGGTAGATACCAACAATGTATTGATAAAAAATTCTCCTCTTCGATTACAAAAAATAAGACAGGCAATTAATTACGGCTTTGATAGAAAAAAGATGATGTTATTTTTGCGCAACTCCATCGGCACAGCAGCGGAGAGTGGATTTGTTCCTAAAGGCTTACCATCTTTCAATGATAGTATAGTGGTTGGATACGGGTATGATCCCGTAAAAGCAAAACAGCTATTGGTTGAAGCCGGTTTTGCAGGTGGTAACAATCTACCAGTCATTAAATTATTGACTATTCCGGTATATGCAGATTTAGGTAGCTATATCGCCAACGAACTAAGCCAGTTGGGAATAAAAATACAGGTTGAGACTATCCAAAAAAGTTTGTTACTGGAACAAACTGCCAAATCGCAGGCATTATTTTTTAGAGGCAGCTGGATTGCAGATTACCCGGACGCAGAAAACTACCTGGGGGTATTTTATGGTAAAAATCCGGCTCCTCCTAATTATACCCGTTTTGCAAATGCTGATTTTGATAAATTATACGAGCTAGCACTTACTGAAACAAACGATTCGCTCAGGTATGATCTTTACAGAAAGATGGATAAAATAATTATTTTGGAAGCGCCGGTAGTACCGCTCTGGTACGATATGGCCATCCACCTGGTACAGACCAATATAATTGGATTTTATCCTAACAGTTTAAACCTTTTAGAGTTAAGAAGAACAAGAAAATAAGTGGGACAAAATGCCTGAATTTTCAGAAAATTGTCTATATTGTGTTAAATTGATAAACATGAATACAAATTCTGCCACTCAAAAAAGGATTTATAAAATATACCAAACACATATAGAAGGGGAGCAGCAACATGTTGTTAGTGAACCATCCGTTATGTATGCTACTTCATTTAATGATATGGTAGAGGTTGCAGAATACGACAAAGATTTTGCCGCCGGCTTGTTAGATTTATCTTACAAAACTGTTACCCGTTACCAAAAGGAAAAGAAAACCTTTAGTCCATTGCAAAGCGAATACATAATAAAAACCATCACACTTTTTCATAAAGGCGAAGAAGTATTAGGTAATACTGAAAGTTTTAAGCGATGGCTCGATAAACCAGCCTTTGGCTTAGGAAATAAAATCCCCCGAAATATTATAACCACTGTTTCGGGTATCAATTTCGTAATGGATGAATTAAACAGGATAGAAAGAGGAGATCTTGCATAATCGCCATGACAGTATATAGGATTACTACCGATAAATGGTGCAGAAACCTACAGGCTAGTGGCAACTCCGCACGATGGAATAGCAGGGGAAGTTTTATGATTTATGCTGCTGGCAGCAGAGCTTTGGCCTGTTTGGAAAACATGGTTCATAGAAGTGGGGAAATGAGCGGTAAGATTTATAAAGTTATGTTGATTGAGATACCTGCCAACGTAGATGTACAGGAAATAAAAAAAGCCAGCCTTCATAAAGACTGGAAAAGTCTTACCAATTATTCTTATTGCCAGCAAAAGGGAAACCAATGGTTAAAAGAAGGAACTACTGCTATATTAAAAGTGCCTTCCGTAATTATTGATGAGGAATTTAATTATTTGATAAATCCTCAACATAACCAATTTAAAAAAATTAAACTGGCAGATGTTGAGGATTTTTCATTTGATGCCCGATTTTAATGAGCCTGTTTCTTTAGCTTATTTTTAAAAACCTTTTCAAATTTTTCAAGTTTTGGGGCTATTACAAACTGGCAATAGCCTTCACCTTTATTATTGTTATAATAGTTTTGATGGTAATCTTCTGCCGGATAAAATTTTACAAACGGTTCCAAAGTAGTTACAACAGGGTTACTCCATGCACCGCTTTTAGTAAGGTCTATTTTATACTTTTCTGTTTTTGTTTTTTGCTCTTCATTGTGATAAAACACCACACTGCGATATTGTGTTCCTACATCGTTGCCCTGCCTGTTAAGTGTAGTGGGGTCGTGGCTTTGCCAGAATGCTTCCAGCAACTCATCAAATGTAATTATCGCTGGATCATAAATAATATTTAAACACTCAGCATGCCCAGTAGTGCCGCTGCAAACCTCTTTGTAAGTAGGGTTAATGGCATGACCACCGCTGTACCCACTGGTAACTTTTAATACGCCGTTTAGTTGTTGAAAAATGGCTTCTGTACACCAAAAACAACCGGTACCAAAAGTTGCAGTATCTTTTTTTCCTGTGTAATTACTTAGGGTGTCTGCGGTATTATTAATGGTTGATTTTGTTTTTTTTTCAGCACAGGAAAACAGGCTAAAAAGCGTTGTAAGTGATAATAAAATTACTTTCATACTTATTTTTTTACAGATACGCAAAATTAGCTAGCTTAGTTCGGCAAACAATATTATGCAACAAATGTTTAACAAATTAAAATTCAATCTCGGTTATTTCTTTAGACGTATAGTAGCCAAGTCAATAGCAATCCCTTTTATAATATCCACCTCATGTAATCAGGCATCGGAAATGCAAACACTAACAGCAAAGGCTTTCAGCCTAAAACCCGGCCAGTTTTTAAAAGAAGAAATTTAAAAATATGTTGTTGCTAATAAAATGCAGGCAGGCTGGATTAGCACTTGTGTTGGTAGTCTAACACAATATAACCTGCGCTTTGCTAACCAGCAGTCAAATGAAAAAGGAACCGGTTATTTTGAAATTGTTAGCCTTACCGGAACTGTTTCTGTAAATGGATTACACCTGCACATTGCTATAAGCGACTCTACCGGCAAAACCATTGGGGGACATTTGGTAGACAGCAACATCGTTTATACTACCGCAGAAATAGTCATTTTAACCAGCAATTCATTTCAATTTACCAGGAAAAAAGATGGAACTACAGCATGGCAGGAATTATAGGTTAAATAAACCTATTGATAAAATGGCACAACAATCCTTACCACTTTAAATCTTTAAAAGGAATATCCAGTAAGTCGTATTCCCGTGCGTTGGGTAACGAATAGTGCCACCATTCAGTGTCCAGCGCCTTAAACCCAAATTGTTCCATTACTGATTTTAACAGCAACCTGTTTTGTAAAACAAATTCTGGCAATTGTTTAAAGTTATGATGGGCTGTATCGCTGAAATTGTCGAATCCGGTACCCATCGCTATTTCTTCTTTTGTTTTTAAATCCACCAGTGTTAAATCAACAGCCGCACCCCGGTTGTGGCCGCTGCCTTTTTTGGGGTCTGCTGCATATCTATCATCATGCACGAGTAGCCACATTTTTGCTGTTACAGAATAAGGCCTGTATGCGTCAAATATTTTTATGCCAAGTCCATTTTTTTTCAATACCTGCTGAACGGAATCTAATTGCCTGGTCGCCTTTTCACGCAAGTATGCCGTACGTATGGGAGGATAAAGCCGGGCATGCATAAAATTATTTTTACCGGCATATCTCAAATCAATTATTAAAGTGGGAATGATCTTCTTGATATCAACCATTCTATAACCGGGTTTACGGGCAGAAGCTTTATAATGTGACTTTTGTGTGACTACATATAGACCATATTGGTTTAGTTTTTTGTTATCTTGCCCCTTTGTAAAAAAAATCATCAATAAAAATAATCCACTACAAACTGCTTTCTTGTAATACTGATTATTTAACTTGTACATATTAAACAGGTAACTTTTAAGTTTGAGGTAATTCTAAAAATGCATTCTGAAAGTTAACAATATTTCTACCGTAATATGAAAGATCGCAATAATCCTGGCAAGGTTTGTTTGATAATTTTATGCTTCCTTATTTTTTCATGCCATAATAATTCGGTCCCTCGTAAGGAGAATATTGTTACAAATCCTGAAAAAATGGATGAACAAATAGGGGAAAATATTCATGAAATTTTGGATTATGCCCTGCTAAATCAAGGAAAAATTGACGACAGTACCTATTTAAAATTTGTTTCGCTTACCAATAGTTTTTATCAGCAAAATAATTACAACAATGCCTGGAGTAAAAAGGAGAAACTGGTACCTATGGTAGATTCGTTATTGCTTTTTTTAAACCAGGCTAAACTATACGGACTTTTTCCAGCAGATTATAACTTAAAAAAATTAGAGGATATTAAAAAGGTGTTGGATACAGATTCAATACAAAGAATGAATGCCATCCGGTGGTCTACGGCCGATATTATTTTTACTGACGGCTGCATTAGTCTTCTTAACGACTTAAAATTTGGACGACTTATAAAACACAGTTCAGCAACATTAAACGATAGTAGTTTTAAAGGCAAGTGGCTTGTAAGCAAGCTTCAGCTTTTGATGAAACAATCCTCACTATCCACTTATTTAAACTCAATAGAGCCATCCCATAATGGCTACCAGCAGTTAAAAGCTGGTATAAAAATATTTATGGATAGTATGGATAACCACATTTACACTTATGTACCTTATCCATTTAAAAAAAATAATGCAAAAGACTCCTTATTTTTTATAAAAAAAGTACAAAAAAGATTAATTGAGAGTAAGTGTATAAAGGATACAGCTACGTTACCTGATTCATTGCAATTAAATATTGCCATTAAAAAATTTCAAAAATTAAAGGCAATTAAGCAGGATGGAAACATTTCTGCTACTCTTGTAAGGCAATTAAATAACACTGATGTTGAAAAATATAAACGAATTGCTATTACATTAGACCGGTATAAATTATTGCCGGACAGCATGCCGGAGAAATTTGTTTGGGTAAACCTTCCCGGATATTACCTGCAGGTTTGGGATCATGATACTATTGCCTTTTCTTCAAAAATAATTTGCGGCAAAACAGAAACACGTACGCCTTTATTAACCAGCTCAATTTCTGATATAGTTACTTATCCTACCTGGACTGTACCTACGAGCATTATTACCAAACAATATTTGCCCAAACTAAAATTGAACCCCAATTACCTTGCAAAAATTGGTTTAAAACTAGTGACAAAAAAGGGAGTGGATGTTGATCCTTCAACAGTAAAGTGGAGTAAATACAAAACGGGAATTCCGTTTAAAGTGATACAAAACAGCGGTGATGATAATGCATTAGGGGTAATTAAATTTAATTTCAATAACCCATTTGCGGTGTACCTGCATGATACAAATCAACGCTACCTTTTTAAAAACTCAAAAAGAGCATTTAGCCACGGCTGTGTAAGGGTGCAGGAATGGCAAAAACTTGCTGCCTTCATTGCAGCAAATGATAGTGCAAACCTTAAGCCGGGTGATGAACTTCTATACAACACCGATTCCATAGTTAACTGGATTTTGGCTAAAAAACACCAAAGAATTAACGTGAAGAATAAACTGCCTTTGTTCATCACCTATTTTAGTTGTGAGGCAAAAGAGGGGAAAATCAAATTTTATGAAGATATTTACGACGACGATAAAGAATTGAGGGAAAAATATTTTAATGATAAATAACCTGATAATAACCTACGCATGAAATTTAGTTACACAGGTAATAATTTTTTTAGGCTCCCTGTGATTTTTGTGTGCTTTTATTTGCTGTTACCCCTAGTTATGCTGGCACAGAAGGAAGTAAAGAAAACTACAAATACTTCCCACGCCAAAATAAAAAAAACATTCTATGGTCAGGCTAGTTTTTACGCAGACAAATTTAATGGTCGTCGCACAGCGAGTGGCGAAATATTTTCCCAAAAAAAGATGACCTGTGCTTGTAATGTCTTGGCTATAGGCACTTGGATAAAGGTTACAAACCTGCGAAAAGATAAATTTGTTATCGTGAAAGTTAACGATCGGCTGCATCCTTCAATGAAAAGAATTGTTGACCTTTCGAGTGCAGCAGCCAAAAAAATCGGGTATGCGTCGTCCGGTCTAACAAGGGTAAAAGTAGAAGTGTTGGGGAAGAATAAACCAATGTAAAAATTTGATAACATTGCTTTCCGTCGTGTAGCTCCAAATAAACCCGTTGAGTAATGTTCCGGGTAAATAATGATGAACCAAACTGGAACGAGCCAATTATCATTTTCACCAATCAACTACACTCACAATAAGTCTAATACTTGAAATAAGTATCTTAAATTACATGCAGAATTTATTTTTTGCTACGTTCATCTACCATACAATTACTAAGGATTCATTTCTCTTTTTTTTTGATGCCCGTTTATTGGTATGCTTTAAGCCAAACCAATCAAATTAATGTTTTACACGCAATACTGGTATTTCTTATTCTCCATTTATTGGTTTATCCTGCCAGTAACGGTTACAATAGCTACATGGACCGAGATACAGAAAGTGTGGGCGGAATAAAAAACCCAATGGAACCTACACGGCAATTATTCAATGTGTCGTTGGCACTCGATTTGTTAGCAGTTACATTGAGTTTTATGATAAGTATATATTTTGCTGCAGGTATTTTTCTGTACATAATTTTTTCAAGAGCATACAGTTATCGAGGTATCCGATTAAAAAAGTTTCCGGTACTAGGTTACCTGACAGTGGTTTTTTTTCAAGGCGCTGTAACGTTCTTCTTGGTAATGCATGGTTGTAGTGTTGAAAAAATACTAAAAATACCCTGGTCGGGTATGTTGGCTGCATCATTATTAATTGGAGGATTTTATCCGCTAACACAAATATATCAATATCAGCAAGATAAAAGAGATGGAGTTACAACGCTCAGCATGAAGTTAGGTTACAAAGGAACATTCATCTTTACGGCGCTGATTTATGCGGTAGCTGTTATTACATTGGGCTATCAGCTAATATCCTCCAATCAGCAAAACCCCTTTTTTATCATTCAAATCTTTTTTATACCTGTTCTCGTATATTTTTTCTGGTGGTTCAGGCAGGTATTATTTAAACATAGTGCAGCCAATTTTGTAAATACAATGCGCATGAATTTGATTGCGTCCATTTGCACTAATGCCGCATTCATCACTTTATTTTTAATTGAAAAACTTTGAGTAAAATAGTTTCGATAGCAACAGGAGTTCCTCCTTATAAACACCAACAAGATGAAATATTGCAGTTTGCAGACACCATTTACAGTAACGATGAGACGGACAGTCGAAAGCTGAAATTTCTGTACAAACAAAGTGGTATCAGCACCAGGTACAGTGTAATTCCTGACTATAGTTTAGCGATGGAAGACCGGCTGTTTTATGCTCCTACTAAAAACCTCAATCCCTTCCCTGATCTTGAAAAAAGAATGCAATGGTATGCAGACAATGCTGCGGCAATTTCTGTTGAAACTATAGAAAAATGCATCGACGGGAAAATAAATAAAAATGAAATTACCCATTTAATAACAGTAAGCTGTACCGGCATGAGTGCCCCGGGGCTGGATCTTGAAATAATAGAGTTGATGGAATTATCTCCTAATATCTTCAGAACCTCTATCAATTTTATGGGGTGCTATGCCGCCATCCATGGATTAAAAATTGCTCATGCTATTTGTAAAACCGATGATCAGGCAAATGTAATAGTAGTTTGCACGGAGTTTTGTACACTGCATTTTCAAAAGGAAAGTTCTATTGACAATATCACTTCAACTTTATTGTTTGCAGATGGCTGCGCTGCTATGTTGGTTCAGCATCAATCAAGTGTTTTAGATGGACTTACTATCGAAAGCTTTTTCTCCGATATTTTATTTAAGGGAAAAAAAGATATGAGTTGGCAACTTTCATCAAAAGGTTTTTTAATGACCCTTTCGGGCTACGTGCCTGATTTAGTAAAAGAAGATTTTAATAATCTTGTAACAAAAGCTCTGGACAATGCAGGTACATTAAAAGATCAAATTACCCATTGGTGCATCCATCCCGGAGGAAAAAAAATTATGGAGGCCATCCAACTGAGTGTGGGGCTGGAAAAAGAAGCGTTACAAAATTCATACGACGTATTGAACGAATTTGGCAACATGAGTTCTCCTACAATACTCTTTGTACTAAAGAGAATTTTAGATGAATTGCAACAATCAGCAACCGGGAGTAAGCAAATTGTTTTTGGTGCTGCCTTTGGACCGGGACTTACCATGGAAACGTTTATAGTAACTTATGGTTAATCTAAAAGATAGATCGTCTGTAAAGGAACTGCTGGACGGCGATGATATTCCATTCGATGATATAAGGCAGAATATGAAAGAGCTGAATACCATCAACACTTTCCTGGGCGGGCACAACATCACCGTGGCTGGGGTTGCAGCAATTCTAAACCGATTACCTGGGGAAAAAAAAATAACCATTTGTGAAATTGGATGCGGTGGCGGGGATAATTTAATTGCAATAAATAGCTGGTGTAGCAAGAATAAAATACCTGTTCAATATATAGGTATCGATATAAAGAAAGAATGTATAGACTTCGCCAAATCTCAATGTGCTTATTTAGATGCAGAGTGGATACAAAATGATTATGCATCCACATCGTTTGGAATTAAAAAACCGGATATTATTTTTTCCTCTTTGTTTTGCCATCATTTTAGCAACAATGATGTTGTAAATATGCTTTGCTGGATGAGACTTAATTGCAGCAAGGGTTTTTTTATTAATGATTTACACAGGCATCCGGTGGCTTACTATTCCATCAGATGGATTACCAAATTATTTTCATCCTCTTACCTTGTAAAAAATGATGCACCGCTTTCCGTAGCAAGGGGCTTTACCAAAAATGAATGGAAAAAGCTCTTTAATTTAACTGGCATAAAAAACTATATGATACAATGGAAATGGGCTTTCCGCCACCTGATAATTTACCGTGATGAATAACCCAACTTACTTTGATACCATAATTATTGGTGGCGGGCTTGCGGGCCTGTCGCTTAGCATACAACTTGCAAAGGCAGGTTTTTCGGTTGCTTTATTTGAGAAGGAACAATATCCTTTTCACAAAGTATGTGGTGAGTATATCAGTATGGAGAGTTGGAATTTTATTGAATCGCTTGGGCTTTCATTAAATCAAATGCAATTACCTGTTATAAAAAATTTGTTGGTAACAGCTCCCGGTGGTAATTCGCTACATCAGTCTTTATCGTTGGGTGGTTTTGGTGTAAGCAGGTACACACTCGATCATCAATTGAAAAATATTGCAGAGGAGAACGGCGTGAAAGTCATGGAAAATTGCAGGGTTGATGAGGTCATCTTTTCAAATGATCAATTTACAATCACCGCAGGCTCTACACCATTTAGTTGTAAAGTTTGTTGCGGTAGTTTTGGTAAGCGCAGTAATCTTGATGTAAAATGGGGAAGAAATTTTATCAATAAAAAAAACAATAAACTAAATAATTACATTGGCGTAAAATATCACATTAAAACCAACTTTGCCGCCGACCACATTGCGCTGCACAATTTTAAGGATGGCTATTGTGGCATCTCTGCCATTGAAGATGGCAAGTATTGCCTATGTTATTTAACCAATGCTGCAAACCTAAAGGCCAACAATAACAGTATTGCTGCGATGGAAAAAAATGTTTTGTATCAAAATAAACATCTTAAAAATATCTTTGAAAAGAGTGAGTTTTTGTACCAGTCACCTGTTACTATTTCGCAGATTTCTTTCAATAAAAAAA